>JAHIKR010000225.1 GCA_018897415.1 Pseudomonadota bacterium | reverse complement strand
TAGGCAGGTGGATAATGAAATTGCTTCCTTCTTCAGGCTCGCTCTCAACCGTAACATATCCACCATGCGTCTGTATAATATGCTTTACAATAGCAAGGCCCAGCCCTGTTCCTCCAAGCTTACGGCTTCTGGCTTTGTCTACCCTGTAAAATCTTTCAAAAAGACGTGGAAGGTGTTCTTTTGGAATTCCGATTCCATAATCCTTAAAACTTATACATATCTCGGATTCTGTGGTAATTGCTTCAATCTGAACCAATCCACCTTCTTCACTATATTTTATTGCGTTATCAAGAAGATTTACCGCAGCCTGTTCTAAAAGTGGAGGATCTATTCTTGTAGAAACATCTTCCTGACATATTAGATTGACTTTTATTTTCTTTGACTCTGCTTTTGCCTGGCAAACCTGAACAGCTGTTTTAATAACGCTCCTGATATTACCTTTTATAAGCTTTATTTCTTTTGTTTTATCTTTTTGCTCAATTACTGAAAGGTGCATAAGGTCTTCTATTAAAGCAACCAGGCGATTAACATGTTTCTGGATAATTTTTAAAAAACGCTTAGCTTCTTCAGAATTATCAATTGCTCCATGGCTTAAAGTCTCAACAAAGCCTTTTATTGCTGTCAGAGGTGTTTTGATTTCATGCGAAACATTGGATACAAATTCTTTCCGCATAGTTTCCAGATGCCTTAGCTGGGTCACATCGTTCAATACAACAATTATACCTATAAATTTTTCATTCTCGTCAAGAAGAGAAGTGGTCTGGACATTCAAAATGCTTTCTTCGCCCTGATAAAGCACAATATCTCCTTGTGAATGTTCACCATTTGAAAGAGCGCTTTTTACAATTTTCTGAAGATCAGGGTTTCTAATAGCCTCTTGAATGCTTCGCTGTTCTAAATCAGAGGCACTGCTTTTAAACATACTAGCTGCCGACTGATTTATGCTGATAATTATCTCATCTAGATCAACTGCAATTACACCCTCTTTCATACTTGAAAGGACAGCCTCAAGCTCGTTGCGTTGTTTTATTACTGTCTTTATCCTATCATCAAGCTGTATTGCCATCTGGTTCATTGCTTCGGCCAAACCTCTAATTTCTTCTGTATCAGAAACCGGCATTCTGTAATTTAAATCCCCGCGGGCAAATCTCTCAGCGCCTTTTTTAATCTCCTCTATTGGTTTGCTTATACGTTTTGAAATAAATAAGCTGACTCCGGCAGCAAAAAGAGCTATAAGTAACCCTCCAAATGCTATCTGAATCTGAATGGACTGAAGCTCATCGTATATTGAAGTTACTGGTATAGAAGTACGTAATACACCTAAAATGTTATTATTTCTCTTTAATGGTATAGCGACATACATCATTTCATGCTTAAGTGTTTTACTGTATCTTATAGATGTACCGACCTCACCCCGCAAAGCCTCTGAAACTTCAAAACGATTAGCATGGTTGTCCATATTTTCCGGCACCTCTTCAGAATCACCTACAACTTTCCCTGAAGAAAGTATAACTGTAATGCGAGTGGATGATTGCCTGCCAGCTGACTTGCATATAGAATCGACTGACATTCCATTCAGAGATACAATGTAGTTACCTACCTGTTCTTCTAATAGATGTGCTCTTGACTTGAGGTCTGCGGCAGTACGCTCAAGGAAAAATTCTCTAAAGGCACTTGATGCAAAAAGGCTTACGGCAAGAAGGGAAATTAATGTGATAAGAAGATAAGAAGGATATAACTGCCAAAGCAGCCGTTTCTTTTTTTTCATGGATTTTCTCTGAATCTGTACCCAACCCCTCTGACTGTTTCAATGTATTTACCGCAGAGGCCGAGTTTTTTGCGAAGTCCAACAATCTGAACATCAACAGATCTGTCAGTAACCGGATAATCATCACCACGAACTGCATCAACAATTTGAAAACGAGTAAATACCCAACCAGGTCTTTTTGCAAGATAATAAAGTATTTGGAATTCTGTAAACGTTAAATCAATAGGCTTATTTTTTGCAAGGATTTCTCGCTTGCGAGGATTGATTAAAATATTGTGGATTTGAATTGTCTCAAGATCATTATCTTTCTTCGATTTATCTTTCCGGCGAATAACAGCACGTACCCTTGCTATTAAAATTCTTGGGCTGAAAGGCTTAGTA
>JAHIKR010000020.1 GCA_018897415.1 Pseudomonadota bacterium | reverse complement strand
TCGTTTCCTGATCCTGCTGGCTTTGAGAAACCGGTGCTTTATCTCTTTACACAGTTTTATGACAGCTTCGACATCATCCATTGTTTCCGTTGGAAGACCAATCATGAAATAGAGCTTTAAGTTTGGGATACCACCTGAAACAAGGGCCTCAGCGGCATTAAGTACATTTTCTTCTGTAATGCCCTTATTGATTACCTTGCGCATACGCTCTGATCCGGCATCAGGAGCAATTGTAGCTGTTTTCACTTTGCTTCGCTTCAGTAAAGATATAAGCTCTGGGCAAAGTGAGTCGGCCCTGAGAGAGCTGAACGATATTCTAATATCCTTATTGTTAATATAATCGTAAAGTTCTTTTATACTGGGAAAATCAGAAACCGCAGCTCCTACAAGACCGATTTTATCGGTTAGCAAAACCCCCTGCTCCAAACATTTTGCAATAACTGGGAAAGGTCTGAACCTTGGCGGCCTGTAAACATATCCAGCGCTACAGAATCGGCAACCATGTGGACAGCCCCTGCCTGTTTCTATCAGGAATGTGTTATCAAAGGTAGTATGCGGGGTTATTATACTGCTGCAGGTTGACACCTGGGAAAGGTCTTTTAGATACGTCCTCCTGATATTGACAGGGACATCAAGTAATGGTTCAAAGGAGCGAACTGTTCCATCTTTATTATAGGTTGGTTCGTAAAACGCCGGCACGTAAGTACCGGGCACTTTGTGCACTATATTTTTTAAAAGAGACTTTCTATTTATATTAGGATCAAAACAGTCAATAAATCGGGGAAGCATTAATTCTGCCTCCCCAATCAAAAAACAATCTATAAATGACGAAATAGGTTCTGGGTTTAAAAAGCAGGCGACTCCCCCTGCAATAATAAGAGGATGGGGGGTTCCTCTATCACTTGAATGCAAGGGGATATCTGCTTTCTCTAGAATGGTTAGAAGGTTGGGGTAGTCATTCTCAAATGAAATGGAAAAAGCAATAATATCAAAATCTGAAATTGGCCTCCCTGATTCTATAGTAGTTATTACGTCTCTGGACGAACCAGTTTTATCAGGCAGAAAAGATCTTTCACACGCAACATCCTCAATATTGTTTAATAAATGATATACTGTCTGGAAACCAAGATTGGACATTCCAACATGATATTTGTTGGGATATATAAGAGCTATTCGAATACATTCTCTACAATCTTTCTTAATTGTACCGATCTCCGATTCAGCATATCTTTTATTTGACTTGCCGGTTTTCGATACCATATGTTCAATGCTGTGCTTCTAACCTGAAAAAAGTTCCGGAATATAATAAACAAATTATTCAGTCTGCCTTTCTTCTTAAAAAGGTGGGAACTTCAAGATCATTGTTGTCAATTACTATTCCCTTGTATCCTCTGTAAGTAGCTCCCGTTGATTCGCCGACCGCTTCCTTTCGACGGATAAATGTAGGCTCATCAAGATCTACTGCATTTCTCAGGTCATCAATTGTTACATCTCTTATTTTTCCCCTGAGTTCATAATTTCTGTGTTTTTTAGGCATTGATGTTTCATGCTCTGCACCTATCCCTGTTGCGATGACGGTGACTCTCATCTCATCGCCAAGAGAGTCATCAACTACAGTTCCCCAGATAATATCGGCATTCTCACCCACCTCTTCATATATTCTATCGGAAGCTTCTGTCATTTCCTCCATTGTTAACTCACTGGTACATGTTATGTTTATTAATACACCTTTTGCGCCGGCAATGGAGATATCTTCAAGCAATGGATGCGATATAGCCCTTTCAGCAGCCTCTTTTGCCCGGTTAGCACCACTCGATATACCTGTACCCATTATGGCCATGCCTGCCCTTAACATCGTTGTCCTAACATCCGCAAAATCGAGATTGACCAAACCCGGCATCATAATAAGATCGGTAATTCCCTTGACAGAATGAAGAAGAATTTCATCTGCTTTCCTAAACATATCGACCATCCTTGCGTTTTTGGAGGCAATTCCTCTTAGCCTGTCGTTTGGTATTATAATTAATGTGTCGACAACTTCCTTTAATGCAACGATGCCTTCATCTGCCTGTTTTGCCCGTTTCTTCCCTTCAAATGAAAACGGCCTTGTCACTACTGCAACTGTCAGTGCCCCAATTTCTTTGCAAATTTCTGCTATAACCGGTGCAGCCCCAGTACCCGTACCGCCGCCGAATCCAGCGGTAATAAAAACCATATGGCTGCCTTCAAGAGCGCTTTTTATTGCTTCCCCACTTTCAAGTGCAGCTTCTCTCCCGACTTTAGGTTCAGCACCGGCGCCAAGTCCTTCTGTAAGCCTTTCTCCAATCTGCAGTTTGAACTGTGCCTTTGAATGTTCGAGCGCCTGGACATCCGTGTTTGCCGCAATAAACTTAACCCCCTGCAGATTGGATTCGATCATATTGTTTATTGCGTTTCCGCCTGCGCCACCTACCCCAATAACCTTGATTTTTGCAGATTTATTATTATCTACATAACTAAACATAGCCCCCCCTTCTTACAAATAATAATTAATCTGATACGTTGTTCCCACCCTAATCTGTGTAATCTGCGTAACCTGCCCGCTCGTGCCTCGCAGTGGCAGGCGGGTCTGTGGATTAAATTACGTCCTTGAACCATTTCTTCATCCTTGTTGTTACACGGTTAAAAATGTTTTTGTCGCGAATCCTGAATTTCTTCTTAGCAGTCTGGTTTCTGGCGCCGTATATAACCAGCCCAACGCCGGTAGCATACATGGGGTTGTTTACCACATCGACTAGACCGCCGATTCCTCTAGGCTTACCTAATCGGGTTGGAAGGTTGAAAACTGATTCTGCAACCTCTACTACATCACCCAAAAGCGCCGATCCGCCTGTCAAAACAATGCCTGACGAAATTAATTTCTCCATTCCCGCTCTATAAATCTCTCTATTTATCAGTGTGAAAATTTCCTCCATACGAGGTTCCAAAATTTCACCAAGAATTTGTCTCGGAAGCTTTCTGGGCTTTCGCCCCCCCATGCCCGGGACCTCTATAGTTTCTTCGCTGCTGATATTTCTTGCAACGCAAGTTCCATACTTCTTCTTTATCTTCTCCGCTTCTCCAAGCGGTGCATGCAGTCCAATTGCCAGGTCATTTGTCAGGTTGTTACCTCCTAATCCAAGCACGAATGTATGCCTGATATTTTTGTTGCAAAATATAGCCAGGTCGCTTGTCCCTCCACCAAGGTCAATCAAACCCGTACCCAGCTCCTTTTCTTCTTCGTCCAGCACAGCTTCGCCGGAAGCAAGAGATTCCAGGACAATATCGCAGACATCAAGGCCGGAACGGTTTGCACACTTAACAATGTTGTGAGCCGACGTTACAGCTCCGGTTACAATATGAATTTTTGCCTCCAGCCTTACTCCGGCCATGCCGACAGGATTTTGAATACCTGCTTCATCATCAACAATGAATTCCTGTGGAAGCACATGTATTACTTCCCTATCCATTGGGATTGCCACAGCTCTTGCAGCATCGATTACTCGCTCAACATCAAGTTCAGTTATTTCAGAGCTTTTTACCGCCACAATTCCGCGGCTGTTGAAGCCGGTTATATGCCCTCCTGCAATTCCTGCATAAACCGATGAAATTTCGCAGCCGGCCATAAGCTCCGCTTCCTCAACCGCTTTTTTTATAGATTCT
>JAHIKR010000019.1 GCA_018897415.1 Pseudomonadota bacterium | reverse complement strand
TTTGAGATCGACAAAATCTTTACAACTTCCCCTCTGATTAATTGCCACCAGTTTCATCAATGATAAATCGAGTTGCGAAGCAACAGGAAGGGGTATATTTTCCATGGTTACAGGATTATCCAATAAAGGGTATCGGTAGGTAAAGATGCTGAATCCTGTTTCATTCAAGCTCATGACAAGCGTGTTTTTTGTGATCCTGCTTTTTGTTACCTTGAAACTGGATTTGAATTTTTCCGAGATAATAGCAGACAAATCAAGACTGTTAAATTCTTCTGGTGTAAAAAAGTCTAAATCAATCGACAGCCTGTGGCCGAAATACAAAGCAACAGCAGTTCCTCCTGCCAGATACACATCTTTTGGAAGACAGGCAATTGCGTTGCTGTTCAGTATGGCTGCCATATCCTGGGTGATACATCTGAGAAACATCTTGTCTCCCCTCTTGAAAGTCCAAACAGCAAAGCAAAATAGGTTACAGTTCTTGGGCTCAGCTCTCTGCTTTTTCTGACAACTTCCTTAACAGATTCAGTCCCGTAATAGTTTAAAATAATCTGTACATCATCTTCTGTCCCAAACTCAAGTACACGCTCAATTATGATGTATTTATCCCGTTCCGGACTCAAAGGACCTTTATCCCAAAAATATCGGCGCTTATCTCTTATAATCCTTTCCATAAATGGTGTCAAAACCTTGATTATTGATTAAATTCCTTGAATTTTGGGGACGGGGCAATATACTAAAATATACCCTATGCTTGATCGCCTGTCAATTTCTTTCTCTTGAGGATCGGTGTCGGGTTGGGGTTTCTGAAGCCCTGCATTTTTTCCTTTACTAAATTGCAGAATTGTTATAAATTTCTTTTAATTTACGCAATAGTTCACCGCAAAGCCGCAAAGAGAAGATGGATTTTCTAATTAAAGATTCCCTAAGGCCTCTTCCGATGACAGCGATAAAAGAATTTTTGTTAAAATATTTTGAAGAATTACTTGTCCTGTCGATTATTCTCGCCATCGCGATCATCCATTATTTTCTGGTGCAAAAACTTGCTCTGCTCAATTTCTACTATATTCCGGTCCTCCTGGCAGGTTATTATCTTGGAAGAAAACAAGCGTTTATTACTGCCTGGACCAGTGTGGGAGCAGTCTGCTATTTTGTCGTTCTCTATCCTGAAAATTTTCTGACAGAGACAAACACCCTTTCTATGATCTTTTGGAATGTAGCAACCTGGGGACTTTTCCTGATTACTGCAAGCTATGTGGTCGGACTACTTTACGAAGAAAAGCAAAAAAAGATTGATGAGCTTAAAAAGGCCTATATGGGTATTTTAGAAATTCTCAGCAAATACCTTGAATCGACTGATAGCTACACGCAAGGCCATTCCGTCAGGGTAGCTGAGAATGCAATGCGTATCGCCGAGTTTATGAAACTCCCTTTAGAGGAGAGAGAAACGATCAAAGCGGCCGCTCTTTTGCATGATATCGGAAAGATCGATGTAAGCATTGACGTACTTAGAAAAACAGCCTCTCTCTCTTCAGATGAAAAGTCGGTGATGGAATTGCATCCTGAAAAAGGAACAGCGATCCTCCGACAGACAGGGCTCGTTTTGAAAGACGCTGTCCCAATGATACTTGCTCACCACGACTACTATGCCTTGATGAATGACGAGGATCCGGAAAAGAGAAAAAAAATTCCATTAGGAGCCAGAATAATTTCAGCGGCTGATGCCTATGACGCCATGATTACAGACAGGCCGTATCGAGCCGGAATGACTCCGTGGAATGCACTAAAAGAACTTGAAAAAGGAGCTGGCATGCAATTCGATCCCGAGGTCGTCAAGGCGCTTAAAGAAATAAAATCTCGCGAGTTAAGACATGAATAGTTAAATTAAAAGAAAAGGAAGAGATTATGCAAACAGGCGATACTGGAGTTGAAAAAAGAAAATATGTCCGCTTAGACAGAAGTGTAATGATCAGCTATAAAGAAGCAGGGTCTTCTGAGGGATACGATACGGCCTGTCTGTAATCATGGCGTCATAGGCATCAGCCGCTGAAATTATTCTGGCTCCTAATGGAATTTTTTTTCT
>JAHIKR010000018.1 GCA_018897415.1 Pseudomonadota bacterium | reverse complement strand
TTATCAACTTATTTTTTACACTGCAAAAGTTTAATAGTTTAATGCGACCCCTATACGCACGCTTCTATACGTCCGGATCACAGCCGCTTTGGCTTTCATAGTCATGTTATAGAATGAAATTGTTCTACATCTTTTTTAAATGTATTTTAAATCGTAATTAAATATGGAATTTCAAATAGTTGTAATCTTTGCAATCTAAAACAAGTCCTTTTTAAATGTAATTTAAGCCAACCGCCAGTGTCCGAACCTCTTTGACCCCACATGCATAATTTTTTCCTCTTGTTTAAGTTCTCTTAACACCTAATTTGCCAAAAAACGCCAAGCAATTGCCAGAATCGCCAACTAATCGCCAACTAATTGCCAACTCACTTCAGAATATAATGCGCATTTCTTCCTTTTCCTCTTAAATCCAGTATGTTTTTTTCAACGAGTTCATTCAGGTCTTTTCTGGTACCTTCATCGGAAAGGCCTGAAAGTTTACGATAATCTTTATTCGGCCAGGTAAATCCCAAAAGTTAAATATTTCTTTTAGAAATCTCGTCTTCGATAAATTTTTGAAGTTCTTCTTTAGCCGGTAGAGCAACCTGATATTTTGAGATAAAAAGATTGTTATCAATTCCGGCTGTAGCATACTCTACCAGTGATTGATTTTTATCCGTGCAAAGCAAAATCCCCACTGGCGGGCTATCATCTGCCTGCATTTCGTTTTTTTTGAAATAATTCAGGTAGGTATTCAACTGACCTAAATTGACGTGATTAAATGCTTTGATTTTCAGTTCGATCAGAACATGGCATTTCAGAATTCGGTGATAGAAAACCAGATCGATAAAAAAATACTCGCCGCCGATGGTTATTCGTTTTTGGCGGGCTTCAAAGCAAAAACCGCGTCCCAATTCAAGGATAAAATCCTGAAGGTTATCCAACAATGCTTTCTCAAGATCACTCTCTTTTATAATATCCTTATCTTTCAGACCTAAAAATTCGAAAAAAAACGGATCCTGTATAATATCTTTTGGTGCAAGGGTAATTGCGCTGTTCTGAGCATATTCTGACAGTTTTGTCTTATCTTTTGACAGGCCGGATCTCTCAAAGTAAAGGCTTGTTATTTGGCGTTTTAATTCCCTGACCGACCAGTTTCCTTTGATACATTCAATTTCATAAAATGCTCTTTTAAGAGTGTCGTCTAACCGTATAAGCTCGGCAAACTGGCTGAAAGATAAATTGGTTATTAAGCCATTAGGAGGAACTCCAATTAATTCTTTATTTTCAGCTTGTTGTAATTGTGCAGACAGCGTCTGCACAATTCGAAGGGTAGATTTTTTGAAATTGACTTCAAATTTACCAAGATCAGATGATCGCAATTCCGCAGACACTGTCTGCATAATTTGAGGATATGTAAAATAAAACTGCCTGAAGAGATTTAAATTCCTTGCGGATAATCCCTTAATATGTTTGACACTTTCTGCAATTTTATCGATGAGTTTGTCACCATATACAGCTCGGTCTTCTCCATTCTGTTCAAACTCCGCAATGTAAAATCCGATAAGCCAGTTCCTAACGGTCAAATTCCTGTCAACGGCGGAAACAGCTCTTTGCTGTAATGAAAAATGCGTTTTACGTATGATATCAATTAATTGTTTAAATTTCATATGGATTCCATCTACTTCATCAATAAGGAAAAGGGGTCAAGTCTGCCTTTGACCCTTACCAGATCGTCGTCCGTTACTTTTTGTTTTTCTTCCGTCATGTATTGACTCCTTGTTCATGTAGAAAAGGGGTCAAGTCTGCCTTTGACCCTTACCAGATCGTCGTCCGTTACTTTTTGTTTTTCTTCCGTCATGTATTGACTCCTTGTTCAAGCATGTCATGCTATTCTTGTGAATTACCACGTATCAAATAGTAGGCAAAACTTCAAGAGACTGCCCATCGGTCGATATTGTGACGGCTCCGTGGCTGTCGGTGCGTAATATACGGCATTCACGCTCCCTTGTGATTTTGGGTCAGGGACCTTGCCCACAAGGATGTCACAATTTGTGATATCCTCATAATCTCATCTCGGGTCAAAGCAAACATAAAATCTTCTGGAAATCTATCCGCTTTTTTGTTCCATTATCAAGCACGTTTAGCCTTTTTGCGTTTTACACCTCGACGGCCATAGGCAGCCTTCTTTTCCTTTACCCCAAACCCAATCTTCTTGCGTGGTTTCGCGGGTGGCATCATGAGTTGACGGATCGCCTCAAAAATGGACTGAATCTGTTCATCATGACTTTCCAGTCTATCTTCCAGCTCTCCAACTTTTTGTAATAATTCAGTATGTGTTTCCACCATTTTACGGAGTCTGACAAATGCGCGTACTACAAAGATACTGGACGCTATGGCTCGTGGTGAATTAATGACGCTGGCTGCCATAATTGCACCATGTTCTGTAAATGCATAGGGAAGTGACGGTGAAAATTTGACTGTAGACAGGTGGTCGCAATTTGCGACCACCTTTGCTTTTTCTTTAGCTGTAAGCCGGAAGATAAAATCGTCTGGGAAACGACTTCGATTGCGCCTTACTTGTTCATTAAGCCGTTTCGTGGTTACATTATAAAGCTGTGCCAGATCTCGATCCAATATTACCTTCTGTCCTCGTATGACAAGGATAATATTTTCAATCTGATCAACCGGAACAACTTCATTTTCACTCATGAATACTCCTTTCATTCCCACGAGACAGAATCTACGCTTTGCTCCGACAAGCTACGGGGAATGCGTTCACTTTTGCGGTTCAATATTCACTTTAACAGCCCCCGGACTGTTCAATACGCCGGGAAGCATGGCTACCCCTTGCTCTGTAAAAGCGTAAGGCAAATATTTTGAATGTTGGCCCTTCTCTAAGATTCCATTTTGGAATCTTAGAGACTTATATTCTGACTCTCATCAACCCATTGAGCCCGCCAAACCTGTTTATCATTTCTCTCGCAAGGGCTTATGGCATTTTTCCCCTGCCAGCCCAAAAAGCCCCTTGTCTTTCCGATGTCATCTATAGCCTCGCAAAGTAAAAAAATCAATAAATCTATTGTGTTCTGCTATGTTCTGTATGACCGTCGGGGAACTATGGGTATGTTCATTTGTAAATTAGTTGTCGGCTTAGGGCTTAGTATATTGATGCGGCGTATTGGTGTTGCGTCTCGACGGGCTGTTGCCCAAATGCGATTTTGTGGTATTTCGCGACAATATCGTGGCATAGCGAGAGCTTAACTTATTGATTTTCTTAAAAATCAAATATTTTTAAATATTATTTGATTTTTAAAATTAATGATGTATATTTAACGTATGGCAAATGTCATTACATAATATTATAACTTATGGAGGAAACAATGGCAAAATCAGCAACCATTCAAACCAGAATCGATCCTCTTATCAAAGAAAATGCTCAGAAGATATTGAGCACACTCAATATATCCATGTCCGAGGCCATTTCAATATACTTGACACAAGTAGCTCTTCACAAAGGAATCCCTTTTGAAATAAAAATTCCAAACAAGCTTACCCGCGAAACTCTTAAAAAGTCAAAAGAGGGAAAAGAGCTTCATAAAGTTGCTAATGTGGATAAGTTGTTTCAATAATAAATTTTCCCCACCCCCTGATATAGTTCCTTTGCATGAAAAGAACTTCTGACAAACGGCCCGCTGGCAACTTCGGAAAAACCTGTCTCAAGGGCGGTATTTCTCCAGTCATTAAACTCCTCAGGAGAGACAAAACGATCGACCTCTATGTGCCTGCTTGAAGGCTGAAGATACTGTCCAATCGTCAGCATATTGCATCCGGCTTCGACCAGATCTTTCAATGTTTCCCCGACTTCTCCGGGAAGCTCTCCAAGGCCAAGCATTATGCCGGACTTTGTGAAAACAGAAGTGTTCATTTTTTTGGCCCGTCTCAGTACTTCAAGCGAACGGAAGTAATCAGCTTCAGGACGAACTGAAGGATAAAGACGACTTACTGTTTCAATATTGTGGTTCAAAACATCGGGACCGGATTCCATAACTATATTAAGTGCTTTTTCATCTCCCAGAAAATCAGGAATCAAAATTTCCACGAGCACATCTGGAATCGTGTTTTTTACCTGTCTCACAGTACTAGCGAAATGACCGGCACCTCCGTCAGGGAGATCGTCCCGTGTAACAGAGGTTATTACAACATATTTCAGTTTCATTTTTTGCGCAGCTTCTGCAACCCTTGCA
>JAHIKR010000224.1 GCA_018897415.1 Pseudomonadota bacterium | reverse complement strand
GGAGTTGTTTGCAAAGAGTTTAATTAAATTTTTTTTGACAGGATATACAGGATGATCAGGATATGAGAAAATTAAAATTCTCTTTGCGTTCTTTGTGGCTTTGCGGTGAATAATTACAAAAAATGGCTGTGCGTTGAGCTTGAAACCATGGACTATATGCAAGCCTGGGATCTGCAGACCAGGCTTGTTGACGCCAGAAAAAAGAGAATTATCGACACGGATATTATTCTGCTTCTGGAGCATCCTCCTGTTTTTACGCTTGGCCGCAGGGGCGGAATGGACGACTTGACTGTTTCTCCTGATTTGCTTGAAAAATCAGGGATTCCCGTGATTCGGGTAGAAAGAGGTGGCGTTATAACTTTTCACGGTCCAGGCCAGCTTATTATGTATCCAATAATTGACCTTAATGCTGCCAGGATGAGAGTGGTTGATTATGTTGAGAAACTCGAAGAAGTCATGATCAGAGCAGTTGCGGACCTGGGAATTATGGCTGAGAGGAATCCGCTTAACAGGGGAATATGGGTTGGCAATAAAAAACTGGGAAGTATAGGCATAGCTATCCGGAGAGGAATATGTTTTCATGGTATGTCTTTGAATGTAAATATTTCAATGAAACATTTTGGCTGGATGAATCCATGCGGTCTTAAGGGAATAGAGATATCATCCATGCAGCGGGAGCTGTCGCATAAGGTCTTAATGGGCAAGGTGTGTGGGGCAGTAAAAAATCATGTGGAATCTGTTTTTGGAGTTAATCTTATAAAGACAAGTTTGCCGGAACTATTAAAGAAATTGTAACACTTTGAAAGTATTGCCGCTTCAGGTATAATACATTCAAACCATGAAAAACTTACGTTCCCCAATATCAAACAGTTTCCTGATTTAGATTTAATCACATCGGAACGTGACACCAATACACCGCATCAATATGCTAAGCCGACAACTAATTTACAAATGAACATCCCCATAGTTCCCCGACGGTCATGCAGAACATGGCGGAAAACAATAGATTTATTGATTTTTTCACTTTGCAAGGTTATAGATGAATTCGGAAAGACGCAAGCAAGGAACTCTTCAAAGAGGTAAAAAAGATATGCGCATAAAGGACTGGCCTGAAGGAGATCGCCCCCGGGAAATGCTTTTGGAGAAAGGCCCGGAGGCTCTGAGTGATGCCGCGCTGATAGCTATTCTTTTGAGAACCGGAAGGCAGGGGAAAAATGCCATAGCCCTTGCGAGAGAAATGATAACCAGGTTTGGCGGGCTCAATGGGTTGATGATGGCAACACAGGAGGACCTGTTGAGTGTCAAGGGATCGGAAAGGCGAAGATGGCTCAGATGGCTTGCCGCCATGAAAGTTAGCAGGCGACAAATGCATCTGCCCTTGGGATAATTAGCATTATTAAACGTCGCATTGACTTGTTTGGGTATTTAAAAGTAGTTACGAGCCATCTATTTCAGAAGGAATTTAGCTTTTATATCTCAAGAGGAAAAATAATAGTCAACATTCAGGAATTTTTTCGGACTTCATGTTTTAATATGACTACTGAGAAAGACCATAGACACGGACATCGCGAACGATTGCGGCAACGCCTTCTGAAAGCTGGACGACAGGCCTTTGCAGATTACGAGCTACTGGAGTTATTGTTGACTTATGCCATTCCAAGAAAGGATACAAAACCAATAGCCAAAAAACTCTTAAGCCAATTCGGATCTTTTGCAGCGGTATTTGACCAACCAAGAGAACGTCTATCGGAAATTGAGGGTGTGGGACCGCAAACATGTACTTTTCTCTTTGCCATTCGGGAATTTATGGTCAGGTACTTAGAGCAGGAGGTTGAGTATGCCAAAGCGATTTCCTCGCCTGAAGATATAGTCGAGTTTGTACGAACCCATCTGGGCTTAGCTCCCCGCGAGTGTCTGATGATTCTATATCTCAATGATGCCAATCGCCTTGCTTACCATAATACGATCACCGAAGGTACCGTTGATCGAGCTCCCTTTTATCCACGAGAAATTCTAAAAACTGCTTTTCTTCGAGATGCAACCGGCCTGATTATGGCGCACAATCACCCCAGCGGTGATCCGATTCCTTCAGAAAACGACCACAAAATTACTCGGCAACTTGAAAAACTGGCGTCTGAATTCAACATAAAAGTCCATGACCATTTGATTGTGACTCCGCACAAGGCCTTTAGCCTCAAGACAGGGAGGTTGTTATGAGTAATTTCAAATTCCTCCATTCAACCTGGCCTGTGCTTGCCGAATTGGGTGATTTGGCGGAGAAGAACCTGTATTTCGATCCCAACACATCTCTAATAAAACTGCGTATGTTCGGGGAGCTTTTGGCAAAGTATCTCCTGGCCTATGAAAACTACGAAGACCCGATTGATGGAAAACAGATTTCAAGACTCAATCTGCTGAACAGTAAGGGAATTATTCCTGAAAGGCTTGTCCCGTTTTTTCATTCTCTGAGAATAATAGGGAATAAGGCCACCCATGAAGTCTATGGCACAAAAGAAGATGCACAAACCCATTTGAAGCTTGCCCATCGTTTGGGTGTCTGGTTCAGGCAAATCTATGGAGAGGGAGAATATACATACCAGGATTTCATCTTGCCCAAACAGTCCCTGGATGACAATAGTCAACTTACTTCTTTGAAGGAAGAACTCCTTAAACGCTCCGCACAGATGGAAGCAGTCCAAGACAGGCTTCAAACCGAGCTTGAAAGCCTGAAAGCATTGGAAGTTGACGAAGAGACCAAAGCGGCAAGGCGCAAACTATCGGCTCGCGCTGCCGACATAATGAATCTTACGGAAGCCGAGACACGTCATTTAATCGACCAGCAATTGAATGCTGCCGGATGGTTGGCAGATACAAAGAACCTGCGCTATGCAAAAGGAATCCGCCCTGAAAAAGGGACATACAAAGCCATCTCTGAGTGGCCCACGACCTCGGGACCGACAGATTATGCCCTGTTTGTGGGAATGGATTTGGTGGGTGTTGTTGAGGCCAAGAAAAAAGCAAAGGATGTTGTATCAGATTTAGTGCAGGCTAAGCGTTATGCCAGAGACGTTGAGATCAAAGGCGAAGAGCATTTTCTCGGTGGGCCGTGGGCCGAATATAAGGTGCCATTCCTTTTTGCCACAAATGGCCGGCCGTATCTCAAACAATTAGAACAAAAATCCGGGATCTGGTTTCTGGATGGTAGACGACCTGCCAATCATCCGAGGCCATTGCAAGCCTGGTATACTCCACTTGGGATCATAGAACTATTCCAACAGGATCATAGTAAGGCAGAAGCTAAACTCAAAAAAGAGCCTTTTGATTACCTCGAATTGAGAGATTATCAGATTCGTGCTGTCAAAAAGATTGAGAAGGCACTTGAAAAAGGAAAGCGGGCCATGCTGCTGGCCATGGCGACCGGAACGGGAAAGACCCTTACGGCCATCGGCTTGCTCTACCGGCTGATAAAGACTGATCGATTTCGCCGCATTTTGTTTCTGGTGGATCGCAACGCCCTTGGCTTGCAGGCAGAAGATAAATTTAAAGAAACCCGGCTTGAAGACCTTCAGACCTTTGACAAAATCTTTGATCTAAAAGGCGTTAAGACAACCAGACCTGAAGAGACCACGCGGGTTCATATCTCCACGGTACAGGGGATGATGCATCGCATTATGTTCAATGTTAATGACGATGCGATCCCCACCGTGGATCAGTACGACTGTATTGTGGTGGACGAGGCCCACCGGGGTTATACCCTTGATAAAGAATTAGGTGAAGTAGAGCTTCTTTACCGTGATGAAAAGGACTATATCAGCAAGTATCGCAGGGTGCTGGAATACTTTGACGCTGTAAAGGTTGGGCTTACTGCAACCCCGGCTCCCCACACGATTGAAATATTTGGGAAGCCCGTTTTTACCTATAGCTATCGGGAGGCTGTTATTGATGGTTGGCTTGTGGATCACGAACCACCCCATCAGATCGTGACTAAACTTAAAAAAGAGGGAATAACCTGGAAGAAAGGGGATGCCATCCCGGTTTATAATCCGGCCACAGGGCTGATCATCAATATTGAAGATATCCCGGATGATCTCACGTTGGAGATTGAACATTTTAACAAGCTGGTTATTACGGAGAATTTCAACCGTACGGTCGCTAAAGAGTTGGTCTTGGAACTTGATCCATACGGAGAAGAAAAGACCCTGATTTTTGCCACAACAGACGATCACGCCGACCTTGTGGTTAAGATTCTCAAAGAAGAGTTTGAAAAGGAAATGGGGGAAGTGGATGACGATGCCATTGCCAAGATAACCGGGTCCATCGATAAGCCCATAGAAATGATCCTCAAATTCAAGAACGAGAAATTTCCCACCATAGCAGTCACAGTGGACCTTTTGACTACAGGCATCGATGTACATGAAATCTGCAACCTTGTTTTTTTACGCCGGGTCCGTTCGCGCATTCTGTATGAACAAATGTTAGGAAGGGCAACCAGGCTTTGCGACAGGATCAAAAAAGATCATTTCAATGTCTATGATGCCGTAGGGCTTTATGAGGCTCTCGAACCGGTAACCAATATGAAAGCGGTAACGCCCGGCCCAACTGTAACCTTTCAACAATTGGCGAAAGAGATTTTTGCTCTGGAATCTGAGGAGCACCAGGCATATGTCATTGAACAATTGCTGGCAAAACTTCAGAGAAAAACTCGGTCCATGAGTAAAGAAGAACGTGAGGCCTTTGAAGTCCTTTCAGGTGGTGAAACGCTTCAGCAATTGATTGAATCCCTTAAAGGAAAGGATATCAGGCGAGTTAGGAGCATCATTAAAGGAAAACAAAATATCTTAGCCTTTTTGGATGAAAACCGTTACCAACCAAACAAACAACTCATCTCCCATCATGAAGATGAACTGGTCTCCCATAAGCGAGGATTTGGAAAAGGAGAGAAGCCTGAAGATTATCTGGGTGAATTTAAAGCATTCATCATAGACAACATGAACAAGATCCCGGCCTTAGCCATTGTCTGCCAGCGGCCACGTGAACTTACCCGACAGACCTTGAAAGTGTTGAGATTGGCCCTTGACCAGCATGGCTACACAGAACCCAACCTGCGGACAGCGTGGCGAGAATGGAAAAACGAGGACATTGCTGCTGATATCATTTCCTTCATCCGGCGACAGGCCCTGGGAGATCTTTTAATAAGCCATGAGGATCGCATCCGGCAAGCCATGAAAAAGGTTTATGCTCTTGAAAAGTGGACAAAGATACAGCAACGGTGGCTGGAGCGTATTGAAAAGCAATTGATTGCAGAAACGGTCTTTGAGCGTGAAGACTTTGACAAGGGCGCTTTCAAAGCCCACGGCGGTTTTGACCGGCTTAACAAAATTTTTCAGGGAAGGCTCCAGGAAACACTGGATGAGATTAATAACGCTCTTTACCCTGAAGAGAGGAAATACGCGTGAACACACAGGAAATCGTTCAAAAACTATGGAATCTCTGCGATGTGCTAAGAGACGACGGCATTACGTATCATCAATATGTGACCGAACTTACTTATATCCTTTTTCTTAAGATGGCCAAGGAGACAGGGGCTGAAAAAAATATCCCTGAAGGATACAGATGGGCAGATCTCTCAGGCAAAAAAGGGATTGAACTCAAGCGGTTTTACAAGAAACTCTTAAGCCACCTGGGTGAAGAAGGAAAGGGCAGAATCAAAGAGATTTACGTCAATGCCGGGACCAATATTGATGAACCCAAAAACCTGGAAAAAATCATCCGTTCCATTAACGGCCTCGACTGGTACAGCGCAAAGCATGAAGGCCTTGGAGACCTTTACGAGGGTCTTTTAGAGAAAAACGCAAATGAGAAAAAATCAGGCGCAGGCCAGTATTTTACCCCCCGCCCCCTTATCAACGTGATGGTTCGGCTTATCAAGCCCCAGCCCGGTGAACGGTGCGGCGATCCGGCCAGCGGCACCTTCGGCTTTATGATTGCCGCCGACCGTTATATCAAAGATAAGACAGATGAACTTTTTGACCTGAAGGAAGCACAACAGCGATTCCAGCGAAGAGACGCGTTCAGTGGCATGGAACTGGTTCAGGATGCCTATCGCCTGACCCTCATGAATGCCATGCTGCATGATATAGAAGGCAAGATCATGTTAGGCGATACGCTCTCCAATGCGGGCAAGGCTTTCCGGGATTATGATGTGATTTTAACCAATCCTCCTTTTGGCACAAAAAAGGGAGGTGAGCGCCCCACACGGGATGATTTGACATTCCCCTCCTCAAACAAGCAACTGAACTTTTTGCAGCTTATTTACCGGTCACTTAGACCCAATGGGAAATCAAGGGCTGCGGTGGTGCTTCCCGACAATGTGCTTTTTCAGGACGGTGACGGCCAGAAGGTCCGGAAAGATCTCATGGAAAAATGCAACCTGCACACGATCCTGCGCCTCCCGACGGGCATTTTTTATGCCCAGGGCGTAAAAACCAACGTCCTTTTCTTTACAAGGGGCAAGACCGAAAAGGGAAATACCAAAGAGGTCTTTTTTTATGATCTTAGAACCAATATGCCAAGCCTTGGAAAAACCCATCCCCTAACAGAATCCCATTTCAAGGAATTTGAGGATACATTCAATGCAACAAAGAAGGAAAAACTAAAGATTGAACGGTGGAATGAATTTACAAAGGATGAGATAAGGAAGAAAGGCGACAGCCTTGACCTCGGCCTTATCAAGGATGACTCTGTCATATCCCAGGAAGACCTCCCCAACCCAGTGGAATCAGCGGAAACAGCCATTGC
>JAHIKR010000223.1 GCA_018897415.1 Pseudomonadota bacterium | reverse complement strand
TGCGGGCAGGTCAGTTTGTAAGGAGCGAGACATGCACGGCATTTTATCCCTGGTGAAAAACTTTCTATGTGCCTGTCCTGGTCAAATCCCAAGGTATAGTGGTTTAGAATATCAATCATATTATTTTGCTCTTTTAAAAAAACTATCTAATACCTGACCTGCCAGGGAAGGTTCATAGGAATTAGTGGGTGCGAAACTTGAGTCTTTATTCATCCATTTCCTGTTTGAGATCACGGCTCATCAGCCGGCGTGCAGCCTCTTCAGGTGAGACATCGTTATAAAGAATATGATAAGTTTCCTGACAGATAGGCATTTCAACACCAATTTTTCTTGACAGATTATAAATGGACTTGGCTGTTTTTACTCCCTCTGCGACCATGCGCATTCCAGAGAGAATTTCATTTAACTTTTTTCCTTCTCCAATTTTTTTGCCTACTGTGTAATTGCGGCTTAAATCTCCGGTACAGGTAAGGATTAGGTCTCCTATACCTGCAAGCCCTGCAAAAGTATGTGATCGTGCCCCTAACTTTAATCCAAGTCGCCTCATCTCCACGAGCCCTCTCGTTATTAGAGCTGCCCTTGTATTTAATCCAAAACTAAGTCCATCTATTATTCCTGCTGCAATGGCAATAACATTTTTTACAGAACCGCCCAGCTCAATGCCGATTAAATCATCGGTAGTATAGGCTCTGAAGAACTCTGTGGAAAAAACATGCTGCACAAATTCAGCAACATTTTTGTTTTTTGATGCCACAGTGACAAGAGTTGGAACCTTATTCGCAACTTCTTTGGCAAAGCTGGGCCCGGAGATAACCGCTATTTTGTCGTCTGAGATTTCGGGAAGAGCTTCTTTCAGTACGCCGGACATCGTTAAATGAGTTTTGTTCTCAATACCCTTGGAGGCTGATACTATAATTGTATTTTTTGAAACGAGGCCTGTAATTCTGCTGACCGTTTCACGCATAAGATGCGATGGGACAACAATTATTAGTAAGTCTTTATCTGAGGCAACAGAGGACAGATCATTTGATGGAAATATATTTGAAGAAAGAGTAAAACCCGGAAGAAAAATTTTGTTTTCTCTATATTTTTTAATCTGGTCTTTAACTTCCTTTTCAAATACCCATAAATCAACTTTAAAACCTTTTGAGCCAAGATGATTTGCAATAGCTGTACCCCAGCTTCCGGCCCCGACGACACCTATCTTAGTAGAATCTATATTTATACTGTTATTCATCATGATATTATATCCATAATTATTTAGGTGGATAGACTGAAGACTGAAGGCTGAAGGTAAACATGCTATTAATCAGCTCAGTTTGTCAAAGCGTTTAGGCTTCTTGTGCAAAAGGTCTTAAATGGTTTAATTCGAGCGTTGATAGATGATTGATATACTTCAGCCTTCTACCTTCAGCCTATCCACCTGTAGTTACTTTTATTCTTCTTTTTCAATTAGTCCAACAGCGCCCACAACTTTCTCACCTTTATCCATATTGATGAGCTTTACACCCTGAGTGTTGCGGCTGATAACTGATATTCCCTTAATATGCATGCGTATGATCTTGCCTGTATCCGTCATCAGCATAAGATCATCAACTTCTTCCACAAGCGTTATTGAAACTACTTGACCATTTCGCTTGCTGGTTTTTATTGTAATTACTCCCTTGCCGCCGCGTTTTTGAACAGGATACTCGTCAATAGATGTTCTTTTCCCATATCCATTTTCCGTTATGGCAAACAAGGTTTGGCCATGGCTTAAAACTTCCATGCCGACGATACAATCCCCGGCAGCGAGGCGCATTCCGCGAACACCCCTTGCAACACGTCCTATCGGGCGTGCATCTGACTCATGAAAGCGGATCGACTTGCCATTCGCGGAACACAAAAAGATATTCATTGTGCCATCGGTTATCCTTGTTCCAATCAATTCGTCACCAGGAGCCAGATTAAGTGCAATTATGCCTCCCGTTCTGGGCCGGCTGTAAGCCATAATATCTGTTTTTTTAATCAGCCCGTTTTTTGTTGCCATAAAAACATGGGAGCCAGGTTCAAATGATTTTACAGCGAGCACCGTGGCGAGCTTTTCATCTTTTTCAAAGTTGAGAAGATTGACAATTGCCTTACCACGACTAATACGGCTTGCCTGAGGAATTTCATATACTTTGCACCAGTAAACCTTACCCAGATTCGTAAAAAACAGGAAGGTATGGTGTGTTGAAGCAACAAAGATATGTTTAACAAAATCTTCTTCTTTTGTCGCCATAGCGGTTTTTCCTTTGCCGCCACGGTGCTGGCTCTGATAAACTGTAATCGGGGTTCTTTTTATGTAACCGCTGTTTGAAATGCTGACCACCATGTCTTCCTCAACTATCATATCCTCTATAGTAATTTCTTTGGTGGACGTAGTTATTTCCGTGCGGCGCTCATCTCCGAAATCATTTTGTATCTCAGTAAGCTCTTGTTTGATAATACTTTCAACAATTCGTTCACTGGATAGTATTTCTTTAAATCTGGAGATGTCTTTAAGAACATTTTTATATTCTTCTAATATCTTTTCCTGCTCAAGCCCGGTAAGCCTCTGCAGGCGCATGTCAAGTATTGCCTGTGCCTGAAGCTCGGTTAGTTCAAATTTTTTAATAAGGCGTATTTTTGCTTCTCCGGGTGATTTTGATTCCTTTATCAGGGAGATGACATTATCAAGATTTTCAAGCGCAATTTTCAAACCTTCAAGAATATGTGCACGTTCTTCAGCCTTTTTTAAATCAAACATTGTCCGTCGAACAATTATTTCTTTGCGGTGAAGAATGAAATGCTCAAGAATTTCTTTAAAAGTAAGAAGTTCGGGACGGTTATTTACAACAGCAAGAAAGATAATTCCAAAACTACTCTCGAGTCTGGTATGTTTATAAAGTTGATTGATGACCACTTCCGCAATAAAGTCTTTTTTTAGGCCAAGAACTATTCTCATCCCTTGTCTGTCAGATTCATCTCTTACAAATTTTATGCCTTCAATCTGCTTATCTTTTATCAGTTGTGCTGTGTTTTCTATGAGTTTTGCTTTATTAACCTGATAGGGTAGTTCTGTAATTATGATACTCTCCCACTGCGTACTTTTATTTTTTTCAATCGCAACCCTGCCTCGCATTCGGAATATGCCTCTACCGGTATTGTATGCGTCATATATTCCATTGGTTCCGTAAATAATGCCAGCAGTGGGAAGGTCAGGACCTGGTACGAATTTCATGATTTCCTGTATTGTAAGGTCTGGATTGTCAATAAGGGCTTTTATTGCTTCAGTGATCTCAGTAAGGTTATGAGGCGGGATATTAGTCGCCATGCCGACTGCTATACCTGAAGATCCATTAACTAAGAGATTGGGAAATTTTGATGGAAGAACAGTGGGTTCTGTTAAAGATTCATCATAGTTTGGAACAAATTCAACGGTTTCCTTATCGAGATCCTCCAACATCTGATGTGCCAGACGCATCATCCTGACTTCAGTGTATCTCATTGCAGCAGGAGGGTCTCCATCTATAGACCCAAAATTACCCTGACCGTCTATTAGAGGATATCTAAGAGAAAAATTTTGTGCCATGCGAACAATAGTGTCATAAACCGCGGTGTCTCCATGCGGGTGATATTTACCTATAACATCACCAACAATACGTGCAGACTTCTTATAAGGTTTATTCCAGTCGTTTTTCAATTCGCGCATGGCAAAAAGAGAGCGACGGTGTACTGGTTTTAGCCCATCACGCACATCCGGGAGAGCTCTGCCAATAATAACACTCATGGCGTAATCGAGATAAGACTTTTTCATCTCGCTTTCTATACTTATCTCGGACAATTTTTCTGTTTCCATCATATATACACCTAAAAATTACTTTCTCATGGGCTCAATTATTTTTTGATAGCTGGAATGATAAATATCGGTTAATGTCAAAAATGCTGTCACAACAATCGGACCATAAATTATGCCCAAGATTCCGAATAATTTCAGTCCTCCAATTATAGAAAAAAATACTAAAAGCGTATGCATTTTAACGCGGTCTCCCACTATCTTGGGTTTGAAGAAATATTCAATTCCACCAGACAAAATTAAATAAAATATAATAAAAAATATGCCCGCGGCAACCCTTCCTGTTAAAAAAAGATATACAGTTGCGGGAATAAATACAACTCCAATTCCGATAATCGGGAGAAATGCAAGCAGGGCCATAATTACACCCCACAGAAAAGGCGATTTAAAACCGAACATCATAAAAACCAAACCGCCCAATGTTCCCTGAATCAAACCGCTAAGCCCATTGCCAATTAGAATGGCTCCCGTCATATCCTTAAACTTTTGAATTAATTTTTCGTTTTGTTCTTTTGGCAGAGGAGAAAGACCAACTATAAACGATACAATTTTATTTCCGTCAATAAACAGAAAATAGATTATAAGCAGCATAAAAAAGAAGTTTATTAATAGTTTAAACATATTTGAAGCTATGGCGCTGGCCTGTTCATACAGGAATAGGCCGACGACTTTACCCAGTTCAGAAATCGCTTTATTGAGTTCTTCTCCTGTGAGCTTAATGTTGAAGTTCGATAGTATATTGTTTGCATTTTCAAGAATTCTACTGCTTTCAAGCAGGCTTTTAATCTGTTTGCCCAATACGGCATTTTTTGCTGTAAGATACAGTTCGTAAGCTTCATTAGATAAAATGCTCACAAAAAAGACTATAGGAACAAACAGGACAATAAATATAAGGATACAGGTTAAAAATGATGCAAAAGGAGGATTTATTTTATCTTTTACTGTTATAAATCTGTAAACAGGGTTGAATATACCTGTAACAACGGAGGCGATAACGATAATTGATATGAATGGCCAGAAAAGCCAGCCTATCAAGAACGTTGAAGCAAGAAAAATGGCAAGAAAAAACCACAGAATAATATCGCTGGGAGTTTTATTCTGCATAGCACCTCCAGTTCCCCTCACTCAGGGGGGAGGGCGAGGGGCAATAACAATTGCGGGATAGCTTTAACGAAGATCCACGACATTTCTTTCTCCAACCATGGAAAAGAAAGAGCCATGGGCTGTTATACGAAAGGTATAGCGTATAAATTTGAAGGACAGGTTCTTTACCTGCTGACAAAAACGCCGGCCGTTAATAAAAGAAGGAATTCATATATAAATACAGCAGCATAGCTGTCACCAAACAGAGCATATACAATTCCGCCGCCTATAACTGCAGGCACAGCAAAAAAAACCAAGATTCCCAATTTCCTGCTGATGTCCATTTCTATAAACCTCCTGTCAAAAAAGTCCGCCCGAATGGCGCTAAGTTCATGTAAAACCAGTATGTTAAAATTTAAATCAATATGATTGAAATCATTTTA
>JAHIKR010000222.1 GCA_018897415.1 Pseudomonadota bacterium | reverse complement strand
TCTCCATTAACTATATTTTGCTGTTTTTAAAAAACATTTATTCTCATCCTCATGATAAAGAGGGGTGTTTTGCAGCTTAAATTTCAATTTATTGCATTATCAATATAATTGGTGTATGAATTTTAGGATCTCAAGTTTCGCACCCCCTCTATGCAACAAAAGCTTTAAAGGGCAGGTGTTAGATAGTTTTTTTAAAAAGCAAAATATGTTTACTCTGGCTTTGGCAACGGCACCATACCCACTCAGTTTGTGAGGAGCGAGACATGCACGGCATTTTATCCCTGGTGAAAAACCTTCCATGTGCCTGTCCTGGTCAAATCCCAAGGTATAGTGGTTTAGAATATCAATCATATTATTTTGCTCTTTAAAAAAACTATCTAACACCTGCCCTGCCAGAGAAGACTCATAGGAATTAGTGGATGCGAAACTTGAGTTAGGATATTTAAGTTATAGGGTAATTAAGTAAGGTCAGCATAATATAATGTTTATGCATAGTTAATGGAGAAAAGATGGCGGAAGTGCATGGGAATCGAACCCACCCGGAACGGTTTTAGCGCCCCACACCGGATTTGAAGTCCGGGAGCCCCACCAGTAAGCTGCGCACTTCCGCATAAGGCGTAAAATAAGAATATTATATTACTGTTAATTATTGTCAATATTTTTGTAGTTGATTAGCATTTGAAAAGATCATGATAAAAAAAGACAGGTTGCTTAATACTTTCCTATCTCTTGTTAAAATCGACAGCATATCAAGGGAAGAAGCAAATATTTCCAATGAAATAAAAAAAATTCTTGAATCTCTTGGTGCTGAAACAATGAATGACAGCGCAGGTGAAAAAATCGGGGCAAATACTGGAAATCTTATTGCCAGATTCAAGGGAAATATCAAATGCCCTCCCCTGCTTCTAAATGCACATATGGATACTGTCAATCCAGGCAAAGGAATATCTGTTGTATTCAAAGATGGGACTTTTACAAGCGACGGTACAACAATTCTCGGGGCAGATGATAAAAGCGCCATTGCGATCATTATTGAAACCGTAAGAATTCTACAGGAAAATAATCTTGAATATGGCCATTTAGAGCTTGTATTCACGATCTGCGAGGAAATAGGCCTTTTAGGCGCCAAACATCTTGATTACAGCCTGATTACAGCAAGCTACGGCTATACGCTGGATGCCACAGATACCGAAGGCTTAGTTACGCGAGCCCCTGCTGCAAACCGTATTGAATTTAAAATACACGGCAAAGATGCCCATGCGGGGGCTGCGCCTGAAAAAGGGATAAATGCCATCTGTCTTGCAAGCAAGGCTATAGCAGACCTTGATATCGGCAGAATAGACCATGAAACAACATGCAACATCGGCATAATCGAAGGCGGAATAGCCACAAATATAGTTCCAAGTATGGTTACGGTTAAAGGTGAAACCAGAAGCCATGATAAAGAAAAATTAAGAAAAATTACGGATGAAATAGTATCATCTTTCAAAAATGTCGTTGATAATTACAAAAAGTCTGTTTCAGATGATGACCTCCCTTGTCTTGAAATTTCTATTGAAAATGACTTCTCTTTGACTAACATTCCTGACGACACCCCTGTTGTAACTCTTGTACGTAAAGCTGCTGAAAATCTCGGAAGAAACATGACTTCCAAAACAAGCGGCGGCGGCTCAGACGCCAATATTTTTTTTGAAAAAGGTATTAATGTCGGCGTTCTCGGAACTGGAATGCAGGATATGCATACGGTAAGGGAATCAGTAAAGCTTGATGATATGGTTCGAACAGTTGAACTCTTACTTGAGATAATCAGGATTCATTCTAAGGACAGACCTCGTTAAAAATGATTTTTATATGGTCTCCAAGCCCTTTATTCATAATGGATCTGATAAAAATTGGACATTTGGTCGGTCTGGGTTCAAAGGTTCACGGTTCCAGGTTCAGGGTTAATCGCTTTGCGATTTTTTTCGATGTCACTGATTTCACTGGGTAAGCATCATGAATCTGTCAACCTCTGAACTTCTGAACCTCTGAACCTCTGAACCATAACTGCTAAATGGAATAGAAGTTTATTGTCCAATAAATCACCCCTTAATTAGCAAAAATTTACGAGGTCTGTAATATGTTAGCCTATTTTGATTGTTTTTGTGGAATAAGCGGTGACATGACGCTGGGAGCCTTTATAGATATTGGAGTGCCTTTAAAATGGCTGAAAGATTCCCTTGAAAGATTGCCCTTAAAAGATTTTGATATATCTGTTGAATCAATTTCCCGAAGTGGAATTAAAGCCCAACGTGTTCATGTCCTTACAAAAAATACTTCAAAATCCAGGCATTATGCTGAAATTAAAGCTCTTGTCCAAAACAGTTCTCTGTCTCAAAACGTAAAGGAAAAGAGTCTTGAAATTTTTGAAAGGCTTGCAATAGCTGAATCTGAAATACACGGACAGCCCAAAGAAAAGGTTCATTTTCATGAAATAGGGGGAGTTGATGCTATTGTAGATATTGTAGGGACAGCTCTATGCCTGGAATATCTGGGCATTGAAAAGGCAATTTCCTCAAGGATTCCTTTAGGCAAGGGCTTTGTATCCTGCCAGCACGGAATACTCCCCGTTCCTGCTCCTGCAACCCTTTCAATTCTAAAGGGAGTTCCTGTTTATGGGACAAAAATTCCGCATGAGCTCGTTACGCCAACCGGCGCTGCAATCATTGCCTCTATTGCTGACTCCTTTGAAGAAATTCCGGATATTATAGTTGAAAAAACAGGCTATGGTGCAGGGAAACGCGACCTTAAAACAATACCGAATCTTTTGCGGATTATTATTGGAACACCTGCAAATCATATGTGCGACTATCAAAAAGACAGGATTTCAGTAGTTGAAACGTGTATTGATGATATGAATCCAGAATTTTTTGGTTTCTTGATGGATCGCCTGTTTGAAGAAGGAGCTCTAGATGTTTACTTGATTCCTGTATTTATGAAAAAAAACAGACCGGGCACAATGATTCAGGTTCTGTGTATGGAAAACAGAAAAAAAAGTGTCATAAATCGTATTTTATCTGAAACCACATCATTAGGTGTAAGATATTATGATGTTCAAAGATTTAAACTTGTTCGAGAGAATATAACTATAAAAACAAGCTATGGTGATGTCCAGGTAAAACGTGTAAAAAATCCAAACGGATCTGTCCGGCTTGTACCTGAATATGAAGTTTGTAAAAAAATTGCTATAGAAAAGGGCATCCCGTTAAAAATCGTATATGACACGATAATTAAAGAAACCGCTGCAATCTAAACAACTTGACAAAAGCTTTGCCTGCTTATAGAAACGGTGCA
The DNA here is from genome assembly GCA_018897415.1 of Pseudomonadota bacterium. Classification (GTDB taxonomy): domain Bacteria; phylum Desulfobacterota; class Desulfobacteria; order Desulfobacterales; family ETH-SRB1; genus B13-G4. Next base: position 4,200 of record JAHIKR010000222.1, on the reverse strand, counting down.
TGAATTTTAGAAACAAATCGGTCATGGTGCTTGCAACTGGTTGTTTTGCCGGTTACATTCCTTTTGCACCTGGCACGTTTGGATCCATCGTGGGACTTCCTCTTTGTTTTCTTCTATCTAAAGCCAAATTGTCAGTTGCTATTCCTTTTATTTTAATATTTATTTTTTTTGCCATATGGATAGCGAACAGGGCTGAAAAAATATTAATCCAAAAAGACCCGGGGTGTATTGTAATTGATGAAATAGCAGGTATTATGATAGCATTTCTTGGCCTGCCTTTTAATACAACTTCTGTAGTTGCCGGCTTTGTAACATTCAGATTTTTTGATATTTTGAAACCCTTTCCTATCCGGTATATAGAAAGGAGGCTTACCGGAGGCGTAGGCGTTGTTGCGGATGATTTGATAGCAGGTGTTTACAGTAATATTGCGCTGAGACTTTTATTTATGACTACAGGGACAAATTAACTTGAAACAGAAAAATCCAACGGAAAAGGATATCGCTCCCCCCAAAAGCCGTCTTAGAGAAAATATAGAAGCATTAATTCTGGCGATTCTACTCGCCTTATTCATAAGGGCTTTTATAGTTCAGGCCTTTAAAATTCCTTCTGGCTCAATGAAACATACTCTTCAGATTGGAGATCATATCCTGGTAAACAAATTTATTTACGGAGTCAAACTTCCGTATTTTGGCACAACAATCATTCCATATAAAAAACCGCAAAGAGGAGACATTATTGTTTTTAAATTCCAGCAGGAGCCTAAAAAAGATTTTATAAAAAGAACGATAGGTATCCCTGGAGATGTTATTGAAATCCTGAACAAAGAAGTCTATGTAAACAAAAAGCGTTTTGAACAAGATTATGCCATTTATACAGACCCTCATATAATTCCAAAAGTCATGCAACATAGAGATAATTTCGGACCGGTCACAGTACCTGAAGATTCGCTTTTTGTAATGGGAGACAACCGTGATCACAGCTATGACAGCAGATTCTGGGGTTTTGTGGATCTGAAAAATGTTAAGGGAAAGGCTTTTATAATATATTGGTCGTGGGATAATGACAATTTCGGAGTCAGGTGGAACAGAATTGGAAAAATTTTAAAATAAAACAGGTGAATCATGCAGTTTACAAAAAAAGATATTCTGGACATGGAATCCCTTTCTGTTGATGAAATCAACTTGATTCTGGATACAGCTGACAGAATGAAGGAAATTTCGACAAGGCCAATTAAAAAGGTTCCGACTTTAAGGGGTAAAACAGTAGTTTTATTTTTCTATGAACCCAGTACACGGACACGCATATCTTTTGATATTGCTGCAAAGAGACTAAGTGCCGACAGCCTGTCAATCTCTGCAAGCACAAGCAGCATTGTAAAGGGAGAAACCCTGGCAGACACTGCAAAAAATCTTGAGGCCATGAATCCTGATATCATTGTATTACGGCATTCATCTGCAGGCACCTCCCATCTGCTTGCAGGTCTGGTAAAATCTTCTGTTATCAATGCCGGGGATGGCATGCATGCTCACCCTACTCAGGCGCTCCTTGACATGATGACAGTAAGAGAAAAAAGGGGGAAGATCGCAGGGCTACATATTGCAATTATAGGAGATATATCTCACAGCAGGGTAGCAAGATCAAATATTATAGGCTTTACAAAAATGGGTGCAGAGGTTGTAATTGCTGGTCCTCCAACCATGATTCCAAAAGGCATTGAAACTCTTGGAGCATCAGTTAGTTATAATGTGGATGATGCTATCTGCGATGCCGATGTTATAATGATGCTGAGGATACAAAAGGAACGGCAAAAAAGTTTTTTGTTCCCTACCGAGCGTGAATACTCAAAAGTGTATGGACTTACAAAAGAAAGGGTAAAAAACGCCCGAAGCGATGTGTTGATCATGCATCCAGGACCTGTCAATCGAGGTGTTGAGATAGCTTATGAAGTTGTGGATGGCCCGTATTCAATAATTCTTGATCAGGTAACAAATGGTGTTGCCGTCCGCATGGCCCTTTTATATCTGGTATCAGGAGGTGCACGAAATGCTAGTGCTGATTAAAGGCGGAAGGGTCATTGATCCCGGAAACTTAGACGGAATTATGGATATTCTAATTAAGGATGGAAAAATATCTGAAATAAAAGAGCATGGCTCAAAGCTCAAAGCTCAAAGCTCAAAGCTTAAAGTCATTGATGCTTCAGGCAAAATAGTTACTCCAGGCCTTATTGATATGCATGTTCACCTGCGTGAGCCAGGTCATGAATATAAAGAAACAATAGAATCAGGATGTCTTTCCGCCGCATATGGCGGTTTTACAGCGATATGCCCAATGCCAAACACAAATCCTGTTAATGACAACGGACAGATAACCGAATATATATTAAAAAAAGCAGGCATTGCGGACACCGTCAGGGTTTATCCGGTTGCTGCGATAAGTAAAGGCTTAAATGGAAAATCTCTGTGCGAATATGGAGAATTAAAAGAAGCAGGGGCAATAGCTCTTTCTGATGATGGCTATCCTGTACGCGACAGTCAGCTTATGCGAAGGGCTATGGAATATGCAAAAGGATTCAGTATGCCTATCATCTCTCACTGTGAGGATCTCAACCTTGCTGCGAACGGAGTAGTTAACGAGGGCGCTGTTGCAACAAGCATGGGACTGGCCGGAATACCCAATGCTGCTGAAAGCATAATGGTTATGCGAGACATAGCTCTTTGCGAACTAACTGAAAGCCGCCTGCACATTGCCCATGTCAGCACAAAAGAATCAGTACAAGCGATAAGAAATGCAAAGAAAAGAGGAGTAAAAGTAACTGCTGAAACCGCACCACATTATTTTACACTGACTGAAGATGCCATAAAAGGGTATAATACTAATACGAAAATGAATCCTCCTCTGCGTTCCAGCCAGGATAGAGAAGCCATTTGGGAGGGGCTCGCTGATGGAACAATTGACATTATAGCAACTGATCACGCACCTCATTCTTATATTGAAAAAGAGGTGGAATTCGACCAGGCAGCGAATGGTATTATTGGGCTTGAAACCTCGGTATCACTGTCATTGAAGCTTGTTCACGATGGTGTAATCTCATTAACTGGGCTTATTGAAAAGATGTCAACAAATCCGGCAAGAATTATAGGGATAGAAAACGGCATAAAAATAGGCTATTCTGCCGATATTACTATCATTGATCCGGACCTTTCATATAAAATTGATTCCGGCAAATTCCAGTCACTCAGCCGGAATACTCCTTTCAATGGCTGGGATATGAAAGGCAAAGCAGTTCTAACCATGGTCGGCGGCAAGATTATATTCGAAGAAATGGTATCTGCAAACCGTAAACCTTGAACCCTGAACCCAGAACCCACAAAACCTATGTCAAACAAAGCTAAACAAATACTGGTTGTTGATGACGAGCTTAGCATGCGCGAATTTCTTGAAGTAATGCTAAGTAGAGAAGGCTATAAGGTTTTATGTGCTGAAAGCGGAAAAAAAGCTATCTCGATAATTAATAAAAAACATTTTGATCTTCTGCTTTGTGATATCAGGCTGGGCGATATTAGTGGGATAGATGTGCTAAGGGCAGCAAAAAAGCAAAATCCTAATACCGTTGTAATTATGATTTCCGCCTATGCGTCAGCAGAAACCGCTGTTGAAGCCATGAATGAGGGGGCTTATGACTATGTCCCTAAGCCCTTTGACAATGAAGAGCTTAAACAAACCATAAAAAACGCTCTTGATCTTAAAACAATAGAACATGAAAAAGAAGTCCTTGATAGCGAACTGAAGAAAACCCTCCATTTTGGCATGATAGTGGGCAACAGCCCCGGGATGCTGCATATCTATGATATGGTAAAGCAGGTTGCTAAAACCAAGACAAATATTTTTATTTCAGGTGAAAGCGGGACAGGTAAGGAATTAATTGCTCGCGCCATACACGAGCAAAGTGACCGCCGTGATAAGCCCTTTGTTGTTATAAACTGTGGAGGCATTCCTGAAACTTTAATGGAAAGTGAGCTTTTTGGTCATAAGAAAGGCTCTTTTACAGGTGCAACTCAGGATAAAAAGGGGCTTTTTAAGATTGCCGACAAAGGCACTATTTTCCTGGATGAAATCGGGGAATTCAGTCCTCCTATACAGGTTCAGCTACTTAGGGTTGTTCAGGAAAGGGCGTTTAAGGAGGTTGGGGGCAACGAGGA
>JAHIKR010000017.1 GCA_018897415.1 Pseudomonadota bacterium | reverse complement strand
GATATGTTCTCAAAAATTCTTTAATAACCACGTGTTTCCTTGAAAAGTCGATAGACTTTGAAGCTGTTGATGATAAGCCGGTATTTGTTATGTTCATGCTATTAAGCACATCCATAAAAAATCACCTCCATCTTCTTTCAAGGCTTGCTTTTTGTGTGCGTGATAACTCATTTGTCGAATTTTTGAGAACATATCCGGATAGTTCTTCACTTTTATCTAAAATAGCTGACTTCGAAAATCTGCTTGAGAAAACGGATCATTATTAGGTGTTGGTAATATGCGCATTTTAAGACTTTGGCGCCATCCTGCAAGCTGGACTATTTTTCGCCTGGATGACCGTCTTCTTCTCATCTTGATAGCCGTTATTGTAGGGACATGCAGCGGCTTGGCGGCTGTTGCGCTTAACCGGTCACTTATCGCAATGTTTGAATGGCTTCATCATTTTCGCCATTATTGGTGGTCATTTATTATGCCTGCGATTGGGGCGGCTCTTTCTGCGCTGTTTCTGGACAAAATAGTAAAAGAAGGCGCCGGGCATGGTGTGCCTGAAGTGGTTTACAGCGTATCGCGTTATGGCGGTTTAATGCGATTCCGTTCAAGTTTTTCCCGTCTTATATCCAGTTGCCTTACCATAGGCAGCGGGGGTTCAGCAGGTCCTGAAGCCCCTGTGGTTATGAGCGGAGCCGCTATTGGTTCAAATATTGCGAAATTCTTTTCTTTAAATGACCGCCAGCGTATTACCCTTGTAGGCTGTGGTGCTGCAGGTGCAATATCTTCTATTTTCAATGCTCCTATTGCAGGGATGGTTTTTTCTATTGAGGTGATTCTTGGAGAGTGGAAAGCTGTAAATATTGTTCCAATAGCTATTGCTTCCGTTGCAGGCACCGAGATAAGCCGAATACTGCAGGGAAACCAGATTGCATTTAGCCATCGTTTATTTCACATTGAGCATTTAGATATTGTTGCCTGTATTGGTTTAGCAATAATTACTGCGGCTGCATCTGTACTTCTTACCCGGTTTCTTAGGTCAATGTATGGAGTTTCTAAAAAGGCTCCCTTCCCCATATGGATACGCGCTGCTGCCGGAGGTTGTGCTGTCGGAATAATCGGCCTTTTTCTTCCAATTGTTCTTGGAGAGGGATATCATTCTATCAGAACAATGATAGAAGGGGCGTTTACACAGGGACTTTGTTTTGTAGCCGTAGCTGCTTTTGCAAAAATTCTTGCAACCTCTTTGACTCTTGGCTGGGGAGGATCTGGCGGAATATTTGCTCCATGCCTTGTTATAGGAAGCTTGGCGGGTCTGACTTATCACAGAGGGCTTATTTTACTTTGGCCTTCAGTTTCATGGGTAAATGAAGGATGCTTTGCTTTATTAGGAATGGCTGGACTTATTAGTGGAATGCTTCAGGCTCCGCTAACAGGAATTTTCCTTATTATTGAAATTACAGGAAGTTATGAAGTTATTCTTCCTCTTATTATAGTTTCGGTTATTTCCACTACACTTTGCCACTACCTTGAGCCAGCTTCTTTTTACCTGAAAGAGCTGGTTGAAAAAGGTCAACTTTTAAGACCGGGCACAGATGCGAGGGTTTTGTCTGACCTGAACGTTCAGGAGCTGCTTGAGAAAGATTGTATAATTGTTAAACAGAATATGCTGCTTAGGGATTTTATTAATATTATAAAAAAATCTCACAGGAATTATTTCCCTGTTGAGGATGAGAAAACTGGCAATTTCCTGGGAATGATTCATTTGGATGATATAAGGTCATATCTCTTCAACCCGCTAATGTACGATGCCGTTGTTTTAGGTCAGATAATGGATACTGATGTTAAAGTTGTATATCTTGACGATGATCTGCCTGAAGTGCTACGCAAAATGGATGCGAATCAGCTTTTTTCCATGCCGGTAATTGCAAACAGAAAATTCATAGGCATGATTTCTAAGGCAACGCTATTGGATAAATATCGCAAGGAATTGATGGTTCAGACCGTCCTCCTGTAGCAAGCCGTGATTTATTATTTAAGGAGATGTTATGGATGCACAACTATTTCATATTTTTAGAAATACTCCTCTCGGAAGAGAGACTTTGCTACAATCTATATACTTTTGCAAGAAAGTAGGATCATCCCTGATTATTTACATCCCTGAGTTTACAAAGTTTTTGATGTATTTTGAAAAAGATGTTGTCCAGATTGATCTTGATGATTCTTATCTGACCTCACCGGATACCGCTTTAAAACATGCAAAGGAGTTGCTTGACCAGGGTAAAATTAAAGCAAGATTTCTGGACCCGAAGAATTATACAGCATCAACACTTCCGGATATATCGACAAATTTTGATTTTATGTGTTGTCCAAGAAGTATAAGCGATTTGTCTTCAAAGATCGGTCTTGGCTACATAGGACCTAGGGTCAGGCGTATTGTAAATTCCGCCAGGTTTCCGGTTCTCATAACAAGCCCTGTTTTTAAGAAATGGCGCAGCATTGCGGTATTCTTCGGTGGTTCGGCAAATGCAATAAATGCTTTGAAACTTGGATTTCGTATAAGCAGAGCATCTGAAATGCCGCTGAGTGTTTTTACCCATATGGAAAATGCCTCAAGGGAATCGTACAAAGAGATAATCAAAAATGAAAATCTTGAGGAAGAAATGGATCGTTATGTGACTAAGTGGCATATGTTTGAGAGAGGAATGTTTGAAGAGAACATTTATGATGTGCCGCATGATGCCCTTGTGGTTATGGGAGCATACGGTCACAGCCTAATAAGAAACATTTTTTTTGGGAGCAAAATGGAGAAGATACAATCTACAATTACCAACAATCTTTTGATTGCAGGTCCGAACTATGCATTAACTAGATGATACATGTTCAAGACGAATATCTATTTTAAGCATGCTTTTTGCTGTCTTTTCAAACTGCTCAGTTACGTCTGATACAAAAAAACGGTACATGCCCTTTTTACTCAGCATATTATTGATATTCTGATGATTTTCCAAGAAAGCCTTAACTTTACTCGCAACAGCAATAGAAGAATCAATGATATTTACCTTTTTCCCTATTTTTTTTTGAATGATATCTTTTAATAAAGGATAGTGAGTACAGCCAAGAATGAGTGTGTCTATCTGTCTGACTTTCAATGGATGCAGATATTTTTTAACAATCATTTTTGTTTCAGGTTTTTTTAGCCAGCCTTCTTCAACTAATGGGACAAGGAGTGGGCAGGCTTTTGAGTAAACCTTTGCTTTTGGTTTCATTTCCCGTATTTTTTTTTCATAAATACCGCTTTTGACTGTTGCTCTTGTTCCAATGATTCCGATACATAGTTTATGAGAAGTATTAATTGAAAGTTCGACTGCTGGTGTTATAACTTCAAATATTGGAATATTGAAATTTTCAGTCACGCTTTCCGTGGCAACACTTGAAGCTGTGTTGCAAGCTATTACAATGATTTTTGCGCCCTTACTTAATAGAAAATCGGTGTTTTCAAGAGCATATTTTTTAACTGTTTCGGAACTCTTGGTCCCGTATGGTGTACGGGCAGTATCTCCAAAATATATGATGTCATAACCGGAGAGATGTTCCATTAATGCTTTTACAACTGTTAGCCCGCCTATTCCTGAGTCAAATATCCCTATCATATCACCGACCTGACACATTCTTGCACTAGATTGTCAGGCACATCTGTTATAATACCAGGGCATGAATTAGCCATGATACGCCAGTTGCTTATATCTGTCAGCACGCTTTTTATAAACGGCCATGCCCTGCACATACGAGGTTTAACTGGATGTATGGTACACAACTCATCCCAGAAAACACAGTAACCGCTATCTGCCTGTGATAGCACTAGCTTATCTCCTGATTTTGTGCAGTATTCTGCAATAAACCTCTTAGGATCTGTATTTATATAAGCTGCAATTTTTTCAATATCAGTTGCCGTTACATAAGTTCCTCCATATCCTTTGCAGCAATCACCACATTTTTTGCAAATAAATATATCTGAAGGTTTTATTTTCAAGTTTCGCACCCTTGTCTTCCATCAATGACATAAAAATCAATGTATAACATAATTTTTTTAAAAGAGAAATATGATGACGAGGAGCAAAGGAGGATGAGAATAAATGTTTTTTAAAAATAGCAAAATATAGTTACTCAGGTCGCGTTAGAGCAGGCATTAGATATTTTTTTGAAAGAGCAAAATAATATGTATGTCATTCTAAACCACTATGCTTTGGGATCTGGTCAGAAACAGGCACATAGAGGGTTTTTCGCCAGTGATAAAATGCCGTGCATGTCTCG
>JAHIKR010000221.1 GCA_018897415.1 Pseudomonadota bacterium | reverse complement strand
TGCGGGCAGGTCAGTTTGTAAGGAGCGAGACATGCACGGCATTTTATCCCTGGTGAAAAACTTTCTATGTGCCTGTCCTGGTCAAATCCCAAGGTATAGTGGTTTAGAATATCAATCATATTATTTTGCTCTTTTAAAAAACTATCTAATACCTGCCCTTTAAAGCTTTTGTTGCATAGAGGGGTGCGAAACTTGAGGACTTTTTACTTTGCCGTTATGGTTTTTTGAGAATTATTAACTGCCATAGCCTCCGGTAATAGTGTAAACTTGACAGCAAAAGCGCTCCGCCTATAGTTGTATAGACGATTGCCAGGTAGTGTTTGGGAATAGGGGAATGCCGCAAAATGATTCCAACTGCAATCATGACGACGATGATTAGATAACTTTTCCAGGCCTGAAATGCAAAAATACATCCTCTTTCAGGGAGCAGACAGATACGGTCAATATTTTTTTTAGCTATTCCGGAAAATCCAAAGCGATATGCTGCCAATGATAAAATGATTCCAAATAACCCAAATAGGAAAGCAGTTAGCCAATCAACCTCTTTAAGCCAGTAATAAGCCATGCTACAAAGCATCACACCCACTGTGCTCCACATCAGACCTGCAAGAGCAATAAGCAAATATTTGGAAACAGCCGGTTTTATCCTGTTAAAAGTCATCTCCTAATTAACAACCTTATTACAGGCACTGGCGAAGTCTTCGGGATAATGCCCGATAATCCAGCGATATAGCCACTCACTGTAAGTTCCTGGTGAGTTAGGATGACGGGGAATAAAAGTGTACATAAGCCGCTGGTCATTGTCCGGATTATCAAACCTCTTGGATATTTCGTAACAAATCATCATTTCTACACCCAATTTCTCCAGCATCCTTGCAGTTGTCAAAATAGCCATGTCCAGAGATTTTCTTACTGTAGAATTCGCCTCAAGAATATTGCCGCACTTTGCTGTGGCCATAATCTGTACTTCTCCTTGAGAGCGTTGGGCTTTGGGTACAAAAGCTATGATGTTTTCGTCCTGATAGAAAATAAGGCTTTTTGCCTTGTCTTTTCTACCATCCATTCTCCTGTTATTTTTTATGGCATTAATGTATGTTTCAAAGAAGTTCTTGCCGGTACTATTTCTGAACTGGCGGCAGAAGAGAGACACTTCATCTCCTTGAGTATAGGTTGGAAATAAAGTGTGGCTTTCATCATTTTTTCCATTGATAAAACCCGGAGTATATTTAGGCACTATGGCAAACTGCTGGTGTATTTGCTGGTGAGAGGCATTGAGGCGATACCCTGAAGGAGATAGATCAAATCCGAAATTCCATCCCCACATTGATGCGTTAAAGGGCAAATTAGTTTTATCTCCTTCATTATGCTTTGTGGTTTCGAGAAGATGTATCCGCAAAGACTCTAACTCCTCTTCTGTGAGAGTACGTTTTTTTGCGGGAATGGAAACGCCCAAACTTTGGGCGAGCTGTGTGTAAACCCTCTGGTAGTATAAATGCCTGAGCCCTATCAAATCCTCTTTTTTAAGTGTTTCGATTTTATACCTGACGGAATCATGCGCCATGTTTGCTGCATAATGTCCCCATGGGATATAGCTATTTTCTCTCAGATATTCCCAGATGTGAGTGCCGGCAGACTTTTTATACTCTCCCACAATTTTATTAGGTCCCTGAATGCCTGGGATCAGTACCATTACCTGCTTATAAGTATCAGGTAAAAAAGGATTGTTGGATACGATTTCAAACAGATGGTGGTTTTTAATTGCCTGTAGAATTTCTCCATTTTTTGTCTTTTCATATTGAATACCAACAGGCTCTCCTGTTTGGGGATCAAACTCAAACAAGCATGATTTCCCGGCTAACTCTATAAGTAAATCTGAGTCCGTGGACGTTCTGCTTAATGATATAAGAAGCGGGTCATTGTCTTCGAACTCATTTATACTGGCTTTTAATTTCGAAGATTTGTGTTTGTTAATAATATCGAAAGGATTCGCATTTTCTATTCTTTTATCAGCGCTTGACTTCAAGATAAAAGTTGCGCCCATAAAAGGAAATGGGTTGGATATTTCGAATACCCAGCCCGCATTATCAATTGTTACATCATTTGCGGGAAAGTTAATTTTGTTTTCAACAACGGTCTTGCCGTCAATATGTCCAAGTGTTGCTATGTAATCATTTTCCCTGAGATTGACAACTGTATAATCGGGCTTGTGAATACCGTAAACAAATTCACCTGAAGGTGATATACAGGTCCTTACAGACAGTTTATTCATGTGTTTTCCTCAACATAATCTTTCTCAAAGAAATTTGTTTGAGTTTAAAAAACACCCTGATCAGGTAAAAAACACATCTGAGTTTTAATTGTCAAGTGTGACGGCTTCGTAAAAAGTCCATTTTCTGCGTTGCGTTGCATCCCCTGCCCTGTTAAATTTTTGCTATGCAAAACGGCGTAGCCGATTTAACAGGGTAAATCATTGCGACGTAGCTATAAGTACGTCTCTTTCCTCAGGATTTGCGCGCCTTGAAACTGAAGCTTTTTACTTTGCCTTCCAAATTTCGACTTTTGTTTGTCCATTTTTCTGATGATAGAAGCTTTAGAACTTTATTTAAAGCAGATTTTTCATTACTATCTTTAATATGGGCTACCTTTCTGCCTAAAGTTCCCCAGACTTCGGGGTCTGTACTTTTATAAAAGGTAATTGTTGGAATGCCTAAGATTCCAGAAAGATGACTAACTCCTGAATCGTTTCCGATATAAATAGATGCATTTTTGAGCAGATCAGCCAGTTCCTCTAAATTTTTCGGTTGTTCAATCCATTCTCCAGAAAAATCTCCTCCCATAATTTCTTTCTCAGCAGGGCCCAGAATAAAGCCCACCTTTTTATATCCGAAACATTGCAATTCATCAGCAAGATTCAGGTAAAATTGGGGCGAATAGTTTTTGGCAGGACTTCCGCTTCCGGGATGAATTAGAGCATAATTACCTTTTTTTGTCCTTGGAAGAAAACAATCAGAAAGGTTTTTAGGAATATTAATAGGGAAATGGCATTGCATGGATTGACAGTGATAAACTGCTACATGCATTCGTTCGGCCGGAAACGGGGCAATTGATACAACCGGCAGCGAAGCATATTTTTTTAGAAGATTAACGACATCCTGTCCAGATGACAGCCAGAGTACGGCGCCGCTTGGATGGTCTATTTCTGGAGGAATCGCTTTTCCATTGAATAGATCAAGCAATTTTGAAGAATCCATGTTTATGAATGAATCAAGCAAGCCGAGATTAATGGCTAAACGCATATATTCCGTGCGGCCAATACCTTTAAAAAGGTAATCCGGCAAAATTTTTCGTAAACAGTGAATGGCGGGCCATGTAAGTATAAAATCACCTAGAGCTCCGCGGTGGCAGATTAAGAACGTTTTCATACACAGTTTACGCTATATATCCAAATTGCTATACAGGCGGCAGGTGTTTTCAAAAACAGTTTCAATTACTTTCTCTCTTTTTATATTTTTTATTTCTGCTATAGCATCAACCGATATTACTGCGTTGGCTGGTTCATTTCGTTTTTTTGGAAAGTGTCCTAATACCGGACTGTCGGTTTCAACCAGGAGGCAGGAAATGGGTAGATGCTTTACGAGTTTTTGTTTTTGCCTTGAGCGAACTATAGATGGAGGAATCGAAAAAAAATATCCTGCT
>JAHIKR010000220.1 GCA_018897415.1 Pseudomonadota bacterium | reverse complement strand
TCCCTGCCGTAATCGACAGCGGCTTTTTTGATGCGGTCTTTAATATTATTTATTCTTATTTTAAGAGCTTCAAATTCCATGGTTTCTAATTGTTTTTATCATTAACTGCCCGGTTTAGCCCTATAAGCGCTAATTTAAATACAAAAGACATTAGCAATTCACTATTAACAATTGATTATTGATTATTAACTATGGCAAAAGGCAAGGGAAAAATAATCAATTGTTAATAATTAATTTATAAGTTAGCGCTTATGCGGTTTAGCCCTATTACACCTTCTTTTATAAGGAATTCTATGACTTCGCAAACGGGAAGACCTACTACATTTGTGTAGGAACCCTTGATGCTTTTTACAAGAAAGGTACCAAGTCCCTGAATGGCATATGCCCCTGCTTTATCAAAAGGCTCCTTTGTATTAATGTACCATTCTATTTCATCATCGGTCAGGTTTTTGAAAAGAACTTCGGTTTTAATGGTTTCCGAAAATTTTTTTTTCTTGGCTTTACAACATATTGAGTAACCTGTAAGCACTTGATGTGTTTGTCCGCTGAGTCGTTTCAACATAACACGGGCTTCGGCTTTTGAAGCTGGTTTGCCAAGTATAATACTGTCTATCAGGACAATGGTATCAGCTCCAATAACCCAGCTTTCAGGGTATTTTTTTGATATGTCATTTGCCTTTGCTTCAGCTAGAGCTCTTGCATAAATTTCAGGCTGTGATATGGGAATAAACTTTTCATCGATATTGCTTGGCATAACGGTAAAATGAAGTCCGGCCTGCTTTAATAGATATTTTCGTCTAGGGGATTTGGAAGCAAGAATTATAGACGGATTATCTGACAGCTTTTGCATGATAAATAATTATCAGATGCCATATGGTTTGACAAGGGGCAAAAAGCTGTTTAGTAATTTAATATACCATATATAGTTGTATTTTTTTATTGACACACAAGATATATTTATTTATATAATACAAAGTCTAATAGAGTTTTCATAACCATAACTTTGCAACTTACCGATATTTAATGGTTTATTTGATATATGCCATCGAAATATGCCAAAGGCAGAAACTAGCATGAAAAACCATTCAATAGAATTTTTTGATAAAATAGAGGCCACCAAGAGCTTGCTAACCCTTCCCCATATACTTCTTAAATTGCTTGAGGTGTGTAATAAGAAGCCGGTTAAAATTGATGAGATATCACAAATTATCAATAAAGACGCCTCGTTAAGTGTGAGGCTGATGTCAATGGTCAATCCTGTTCGTTATGGTCAGCCAAATAGGGTAACAAGTATTGATCAGACTCTTTTACTTTTAGGGCCCGATATTACCAAAAATATCGCGATTAGCGCTATAGTCCAACAGAGCTTTAACAAGATGGAGAATAGTTATATTCCCGCTTTAAAGATTTTATGGCGGCATTCTCTTATGTGCGCCGTGTTAGCCGAAATGATTGCCAGAAAGGTTTCATATCCCAGCCCTGATGAAGCATATCTGGCTGGTCTTTTTCATGATATTGGCAAGTTGGTTTTATGGGTGAATTACCAAAATGAATACACCGAGGCACTACAATCGACCGGGAGCAATCCAGCTTTGCTAATAGATAATGAAAAACGGCTTGGGATCTCACACTGTGAGACAGGGGCACAGATTATCAATAGCTGGTTACCTAAATCGTTTATTGCCGATGCCGTTCTTTATCACCATGAACCACAGCACAGAATTGTTGACGCACTTCCTCTTGTTAAAATTCTATATGTAGCAAACATCCTTAGCTCAGGGATAGATAGAGACAGCAGTGACGCCTTTGATATAACAAAAGAGGTTTTGGATTTAGAGCGTTCAGTATTAGAAACGATAGTTCCATTGTCTTATAGAAAGGTGATGAAGACTGCAGAATCGCTGGATATAAATATTGAAAATCTAAATAATTTTGATGAATCGACTTGTGAAAAAGATGCCGTCAAGCAAAAGGAACTCGTACGTGCGGCCACAAACATATCACAAATACAAGGCGCGCTTCAGAATCTGTTTGAATGCCATGATGATGATTCAATGCTGAAGGTTGTAAGGCAGGGTTTGCAAATTTTGTTTGGTCTAAAAAGTGTGCTTTTTTTTCTTTACAATCAGGAAAAAGATGCTCTGCAAGGGATTGCTGGCAATGGGGCAGGGCATGATTCGCTAATCAAGGAAATAGTTATTCCCGTTCAAGGTAAAAGTTGCCTTTTGACAAAAGCGCTCGCTGAAAAGACAGCCCTGGATTCTTTTGGCCATATTAAAGGAGTTAATCTCAGTATTATTGATTCCCAGATCATTCGCTTGTCTGGAAAAGAAGGTACGCTGTGTATTCCCATGCTATCTCAGGAAAATTGTGTTGGCGTGATAGTTATAGGTATAGATGAAGCTCAATCCAATATTTTGTTTAAAGATTTAAATTTCATAAACATGTTTGCGAACCAGGTGGCTGTTGTCGTAGTTACTGAAAATGAGAGAAAATCTAAGGCAAAGCTTATTCAATCTGAGCATTTGACTGCTTCCTCGGCCGTAGCTGATAAAGTAGCACATGAAGTGAGCAATTCCCTGAGTATTATGAAAAATTATCTCAAGATACTGGGGCTAAAACTTGCCAAGGATAATCCGGCACAAGAAGAAATAATGATTATCAATGAAGAAATAGATCGAATAAATCTTATTATTAATGAGTTATCAAACTTATTGGAACCTAAAGCGAGACAAAAGGAACTCGTTGATATTAATACTTTAATATCTGATCTTATTAAAATTACTCATGAATCATTGCTGGTTCAATCAGGCGTTGTGGCTGAATTTAGCCTGGAGTCGTCCATACCTTCCATTATGACGGATAAAAATGGTCTTAAACAGGTTTTTATCAATCTGATAAAGAATGCTGTAGAAGCTATGCCCAATGGTGGACCTATCGAAATTAATACCAGATTAATTGCAAACTCCCAAAACACCGGGTTCAATAAAGAAGCAGATAAAGGAGATCAGGAATTTGTTGAAATCATCATCAACGACAGCGGATCAGGAATTCCAGAGGAAATGAAGTCGAATTTATTTGAAGCATTTGTCAGCTCAAAGGGTGATGGCCATTCCGGATTAGGCCTGTCTATCGCTTATAGTATTGTCAAGGGATTAAAAGGGACAATTAGTTGCGAAAGTGATGAGGCAACCGGTACAACTTTTAAAATATTGTTGCCGATTAAATGATCGGCAGAATTGACATGTGGAGGTAATTATGTCGTATGTGCCCAAAATCTTAATAGTAGATGATGAAGCACGGATGCGGGATAGCCTGGAGGTTTTGTTAAGCAATAAAGGCTATAAGGTAGATACCGGTTGCAATGGCAGAGAAGCAATAGAATGTTTGAATAAAGATAGCTATGATATCGTTCTCCTTGATATGGTTATGCCCGACATGAATGGCCTCCAGGTTATGGATTATATAAAAAGTCAGCATTCAGATACCATGGTTATAATTATGACAGGGCATGCAAGTATTGACTCAGCCGTTGAATCTTTGAAAAGGGGAGCTTACGATTATCTTAGAAAACCATTTGATTTTGAACAACTCCTGGCGAGAGTAAAAAATACAATTGATCAGATTAAATTGAAAAAACAAAATGAGCTTGTCAGCGGAAAACTGGAGGTAACGGAACAGAGATACCGATATCTGGTTAATGCATCACCGGATATAATTTATACCCTTAATCCAGAAGGAGAAATTACGTTTATAAATGGCGCTGTCGAATCTTTACTCGGCTGTAACGCCGGGCAGCTTGTAAATAAACACTATACAGATATTATATTTGAAGAAGATATAGATAAAGCAAAATACCACTTCAATGAAAGAAGAACAGGTTCTCGTGCTACTTCCGGTGTTGAATTAAGATTAAAAACGTCTGACAATGACCATAACCCAGAAGAATATTTAACGGTGGAATTAAAATCCATGGGGATATATGATAAACTTGCAAGTGAGATCGACAAAACGTTTATGGGGACTTATGGTGTGGCAAGAGATATAGGTGATAGAAAACGCCTTGAGGTACAACTGCTGCAGGCTCAGAAGATGGAGGCTATAGGGACTCTGGCAGGCGGTATTGCCCATGATTTTAATAACCTGCTTATGGGAATCATGGGCCGGATTTCTTTGATAAGTCATGATATAGATTTAAACCATCCCCATTATAAACACTTCAAAGGCATAGAAGACATAGTTAAAAGGGGATCAGATCTTACCAAACAACTTTTAGGTTTCGCCATGGGTGGTAAATACGAGGTTAAACCTACCGATATTAACGAGCTCATAGGAAAATGCTCTGATATGTTTGGTCGTACAAAAAAGGAGAGCAGGATCCACACTATATTTCAGAAAGATGTTTGTGCAGTTGAAATAGACCAGGCGCAAATAGAACAGGTTCTGCTAAACCTTTTTGTGAATGCCTGGCAAGCGATGCCAAAAGGTGGGGACATATTCATTCAGACGAAAAATGTCACGTTGGATGATGAAGATGTCATGCATTATGGGATAAAACCCGGTGAATTTGTTATGGTTTCTGTGACCGACACAGGTGTTGGTATGGCTGAAGAGACCCAGCAACATATCTTTGAGCCATTCTTTACAACCAAAAAGTTGGGCCGAGGTACAGGGCTTGGGCTGGCCTCGACTTATGGTATCATAAAAAATCATGGCGGGTTAATCAACGTTAAGAGCAAAAAGGGTGAGGGGACAACATTTAATTTTTACCTGCCGGCTGTAGAAGCACAAATTGTTAAACAACTGCCAGATGATACAGAAGATGAGATTCTGCATGGAACCGAGACGATTTTGATAGTTGACGATGAGGAAATAGTTATTAATGTTTCCATGGAAATGCTTAACAGCATGGGATACCATGTTATTATTGCAAGAGGTGGAAAAGAAGCCTTGGAAATTTTTAAAAAAGACAAAGATAAAATTGCATTGGTCATATTGGACATGATTATGCCAGATGTGGGTGGGAGTTATGTATATAATGTTCTTAAAGAGATAAGACCAGATATAAGGGTTTTACTTTCCAGTGGATACAGCATTGACGGCCAAGCGAGTGAAATAATGAGCCGTGATTGTGATGGATTTATTCAAAAACCATTTAATATGATACAGCTTTCTCAGAGGATTAGAAAGATACTTGACAAATAACAACCTCAACACAAACCTCAGCTTTCCCCCTTGCATTTTTTCCGGTTTTCAATTATTAAGTTGATCGTTGTTTGTAATCAAAATAGACGCAAAACCTGTGCCTGGGTGGCGGAATTGGTAGACGCAAGGGACTTAAAATCCCTTATCGCTAAGTCGGTGTGCGAGTTCGATTCTCGCCCCAGGCACCAAAAACAGGCACTTAGCTTATTTTAAGCCGAATGCCTTTGTTTTTTTGTCAACTTCTCGCATATGCCGTTTTATCCGTTTTTTTACTCCTTTCCTGACCTTGCGGTATCCTGACCAGAAAAAATTCATCCTTTCAAGCAGTTTGCGGAACTGGTTATCATCCATGATAATTTTTCCCTCTGGATTCTTTACCCTGATACCTGAATTATTTTATGATTTGTTCATGAGGACTTCGGGATAATTATATGCTCATATTATTGTAAGTGCAAGAATATCAAATGGTTTTTTATTGACCATATTTGCTTTCTTTGCTACTTAACCTTAAAAATTTTATCATTATAAGAAACAAAAGGCTGGGATGATGAAGATTGATAAGTGGTTATTGAAAAAAGCCTTCAAAAATAAAGACCTCAATTACAAATTAACTATGATATTTGGTTTCTTTGTTCTATTTCCTATATTGGGCTTTATATTCTTTGGGATCAAATATAACATACTGGATGACGAATTTGTTCCACTATTTTTTATTGGTGTTCTAGTTTTTTCAATAACCACTTA
>JAHIKR010000219.1 GCA_018897415.1 Pseudomonadota bacterium | reverse complement strand
TCTTCATCTAAAACATGTTTTTTCTTATCAGCAAGCTCCTTGAATTTTTTAAATACAAGCTTTAACTCTTCATCACTAAGATCGTATCCTAATTCCTTTAAATGTGAGCGAAGTGCATGCCTGCCGGAATGCTTTCCCAGAACAAGCTTACTCGTACTTAACCCTATGGTTTCAGGCTTCATAATTTCATATGTCATGGGATTCTTCAGCATGCCATCCTGATGGATTCCAGCTTCGTGGGCAAATGCATTGGCTCCTACGATTGCTTTATTCGGTTGAACCATAATTCCGGTTATCATACTTACAAGGCGGCTTGTCGGGTAAATATGTTCGGTTTTTATATTGGTATATACAGGAAGAAAATTGGGTCTTGTGTGCAGTGCCATTACCACTTCTTCAAGTGAAGCATTACCTGCTCTTTCTCCAATTCCATTTATGGTTACCTCTGCTTGTCTGGCTCCGGCATATATTGCCGCAATTGTATTTGCAGTGGCGAGTCCAAGATCATTGTGGCAGTGAACGCTCAGGACAGCTTTATGTATATTTGAGGTGTGCGCCATAACATATTTTACAAGATCACCAAATTCCTGTGGAATAGCATATCCCACTGTATCAGGAAGGTTAAGGGTAGTAGCTCCGGCTTCAATTGCTGCTTCGAAAACCTGGCAGAGAAAGTCACGATCACTTCTTGATCCATCTTCTGCTGAAAATTCAACACTGTCAGTAAATGATTTAGCATATTTGACCGTTTCAAAAGCGGTTTTAACCACTTCTTCTCTACTCATTTTCAGCTTATATTTCATATGAATATCTGAAGTAGCTATAAAGGTATGAATCCTGGGATTTTTTGCATGGCGGATTGCAGACCAGGCACGGTCAATATCATCTTTGTGTGTTCTTGCCAGTGCAGCTACTTCAATATTTTTTACAACACCTGCTACCTGGGCAACCGCCTCGAAATCTCCCTCAGATGCGGCAGGGAACCCGGCTTCCAGCACATCAACGCCGAGTTTTTCCAGCTGTGTGGCGAGCCGCATCTTTTCTCCGGTATTCATGCTTGCTCCTGGAGACTGCTCACCATCTCTTAGTGTTGTATCAAAAATAATTACTTTTTCATTCATAAATTTGCTTAATACTTAAATTCCAAATTTCCCGAATTTTTATGATCTTTCTTTGGATAGTTTATACTGAAAACTATCAGCCAGGGCCTGCCAGCTTGCCTCAATTATATCTTCTGAAACACCTATTGTACTCCAGATATGATCTTCATCACGTGATTCTATTAAGACCCTTACCTTTGCAGCAGTTCCTTCCCATGCATCGATTACTCGAACTTTAAAATCTACAAGGTGCATGGAATCTAAGTCAGTTACATAAAATTTTTCAAGAGCTTTGCGCAAAGCGTTATCCAGAGCGCTTACCGGCCCATTTCCTTCTGCAGCAGTAATTTCTTTACTGTCACCAACGGATATCTTTATTGTTGCATGAGCAGAACACGGGCGGTCTTTTTCCTTTTCAATGTGAACTCTAAAGGATTCCAGTTCGAACAGAGGTTTAAACTGTTCTGTAAATTTTTCCATCAGTATTTTGAATGACCCGTCAGCCGCTTCAAACTGGTATCCTTTTTCTTCCAGACGCTTTATTTCTGAAACGATTTTCCGGCTGTCAAAACCGTTTGCTCCAAGCTCTATACCAAGTTCTTTGGCTTTGTATTCCACGTTGCTTTTACCAGCGAGATCAGATATCAGCACGCGGCGTTCATTCCCTACTAATTCAGGATTCATGTGCTCGTAAGCTCTGGGCACTTTCATTATGGCGCTAACATGGATACCACCTTTGTGGGCGAATGCACTTTTGCCGACAAAAGGCCTTGAATTAAGGGGGGTCATGTTTGCGGTTTCACTTACAAATCTGGATATGGTTTTTAGTTTTGCAAGATTTTCTTCGGAGATGCATGGACGATTCATTTTAACATAAAGAATTGGTATGATAGAAGTAAGATCTGCATTCCCACATCTTTCTCCATATCCATTTATAGTTCCCTGTACCATAACGGCGCCTTGGCGTATGGCTGCAATGGAATTAGCGACAGCAAGGCCGCTGTCGTTGTGAGTATGAATTCCAATCTTAATCGGTTTAGAATTACTTTTTCCCCAGTATTTATCATTAAGGGTATCACGTACATCGCTTGTAATAAGTTCTACGTCATGGGGCAGTGTTCCGCCATTTGTATCACAGAGAACAATTGTCTCAGCTCCTCCATCTATAGCCGCCATAAGAGTCTGTAATGTATATTCTCTATTTGCTAAATAGCCATCAAAAAAATGTTCGGCATCGTAAATAACTTCTCGACCGTTTTTTTTAAGGAACTCTACGCTATCTTTTATCATAGCCAGATTTTCTTGCAGGGTATTGTCCATAACCTGCTTAACATGAAGATCCCAGGATTTTCCGAATATTGTTACAGTAGGGGTGCTGCTTTCAATAAGTGCTTTTAAGTTTTGATCCTCATCAGCAGTAATTCCAGGCCTGCGAGTCGAGCCGAATGCGCTAAGACGGGCGTTTTGAAATTTAATATTTTTCGCCAGCTCGAAAAAGCGCTCGTCCCTAGGATTGGAACCAGGCCAGCCACCCTCTATGTAATGTATCCCAAGGTCATCAAGCCTCTGCGCGATCTTTATCATTTCTTCAGCACTGAAGTTGATGTTTTCTCCCTGAGCTCCGTCTCTTAAGGTGGTGTCATATAACAGAATTGGTTCCATTGCGTTGTTCTCCAAACTATGGTTAGTGGTTAGTGGTTAGTGTTCACTGCCCACTGCCCCCCTGAACACTAACTACTGACCACTAATCATCGGTTTTCAGGCCTTAATGCTCTGACAGCAGCGCCTGCTTTCCACATTTCCGAATTTTTTATGGTATCAAGTTCTTTTCTCAGTTTAACAAGATAATCGGGTGCACTGTTAGCTTCAAGAACTCGTTGTGTTTCCTTGCCTGTTTTAACCCGGTCATAAAGTTCTTCAAAAACAGGAGCTACTGCATCCCGGAATTTTGGAGCCCAGTCAAGAGCCCCTCTCTGAGCAGTTGTGCTGCAGTTTGCAAACATCCAGTCCATACCATTTTCTCCAACAAGACGTATAAGACTCTGAGTCAGTTCTTCAACTGTTTCATTAAAAGCCTCGCTGGGAGAATGACCATTTTTCCTAAGAATATTGTATTGCGCTTCCATAGTGCCGGCAAGGCATCCCATAAGAACTCCGCGTTCTCCAGTAAGATCACTATAAACTTCTTGCTCAAAGGTAGTGGGAAAGAGATAGCCTGAACCTATTGCTATCCCTAGAGCAAGAGCTCTTTCCTTTGCTCTGCCGGTATAGTCCTGGTGTATCGCATAACTGGAATTTATACCGCTTCCGTCCAGAAAATTTCTTCTGACGTTGGTTCCTGATCCTTTTGGAGCAACCATAATAACATCTATGTTTTCTGGGGGTATAACACCTGTCTGATCTTTATAGACAATAGAAAATCCATGTGAAAAATACAGAGCATCGCCTTCATTAAGGCATGCCTTTACCATTGGCCATGTGGCGACCTGTCCCGCATCTGAAAGAAGTTCCTTAATAATAGTTCCCTTCTTTGCTGCTTTCTCAATTGGCAAAAGAGTTTCACCCGGGACAAAACCATCTGCAATAGCTTTATTCCAGTATTCATCTCCTTCAAGCTGGCCTATTATTACATTAAATCCGTTATCTTTTAGGTTCAAGGACTGTGCTGGGCCCTGGATACCGTATCCAAGGACAACAATAGTTTCATCTTTTAAAATCTCTCTTGCTTTATCCAGAGAAAATTCATCTGAAGTTATTATTTCTTCTACAACTCCACCAAAATCTATTTTTGCCATTTTATTCTCCTTTATTTATAAGTAACCGTTCACAGTTCATCGTTCACGGTTTTTTTAAATGAATTTTTTAATGATTGAAGCATGGTAACTACTTAGGTTGTTAGGTTCACAGTTCACGGTTCACTGTTGATTGCCTTGAACCTTGAACCTTGAACCCTGAACCCTGAACCCTGAACCCTGAACCCTGAACCCTGAACCCTGAACCCTGAACCCTGAACCCTGATTAACGGTTACAATTAATCATACAATCTTTGGCTCACGAGATAGAGCAATAATCCCTGTTTTAGCGATTTCCTTGATTCCTAAAGGTTTCAGAAGACTCAATATGGCAGACAGTTTATCTTCATCACCTGTTATTTCAATGGTGTAATGTTCCAGTCCAACATCTACTATCTTGCATCTGAAAATATCAACCATCCTAAGGACTTCAGCTCGGTGTTCGGGTTTTGCCTTAACCTTGATAAGTGCCATTTCTCTCTGAACAAATTCTGTGCCTGTTAGCTCAATTACCTTTATTACATTTATGAGCTTGTGAAGCTGTTTGATAATTTGTTCTATTATCTGCTTGCTTCCCGTTGTTACAATGGTAATCCTTGACACATTAGGTTCGGTAGTTTCTGCAACGCAAAGGCTATCAATATTATAGCCTCTTCCGCTGAATAATCCTGAAATTCTGGAAAGTACACCGGGCTGGTTCTCGACCAAAATCGAAAGCACATGTTTTTCTTCTATCATGATTAATATCCTTTTTTTCTGTCATGTATTTTGTTATTAAACCAGCAGCATTTCTGTTATAGGTGCACCTGCGGGAACCATGGGATAAACGCATTCTTCCTGTTCTACAACAAAATCCATGATTACCGCTTTAGGAGTGGAAAGGCCTTTTTTGAGCACCTCTTCAACTTCTTCCGGTTTTGTAGCTCTTAATCCGACTGCTCCATAAGCTTCAGCCAGTTTAACAAAGTCTGGAGCAAATTCAATACGTGTTTGTGAATAACGCTTTTTGTAAAAAAGCTCCTGCCATTGCCTGACCATGCCAAGATACCCGTTGTTTAAGATTACAACTTTAACCGGGAGACCGCATTGAGCAGCAGTTGCCATTTCCTGAATATTCATCTGAATACTCCCATCTCCTGCGATATCCACCACAAGTTTTTTGGGACAGGCCAACTGAGCTCCGATTGCTGCGGGAAGTCCAAAACCCATTACGCCCAAACCACCAGAAGTAATAAAATGATTGGGTTTGTCAAAGTGATAATACTGTGCGGCCCACATTTGATTCTGGCCCACTTCAGTTGTTATTATAGCCTTTCCTTTAGTGAGCTCGTAAAGCTTTTCTACAACGAATTGAGGCTTGATAATATCTTTCTGAACATATGCAAGAGGCTTTGTACTTTTCCACTCTTCAATCTGTTCAAGCCACTTTTTTCTCTTTTCGTTTAAATTACCCAGATCTTCCTTGTCTAAAAGCTTATTAAGTTGTCCAAGCGTTATTTTACAGTCCCCGACAATAGGAATGGTAACAGGAATATTTTTTTGTATCGATGTCGGATCAATATCGATATGTATTATTTTAGCTTGTGAAGCAAATACATCGGTTTTTCCTGTAACACGATCATCAAAACGAACACCAATACCAATAAGCAGATCACAAGCTCCTGTTGACATATTTGCCCTGTATGTACCATGCATACCTATCATTCCAAGCCACAAAGGATCTGTGCCAGGGAATGCACCCAATCCCATCAAAGAACTTGTCAAAGGAATTTTGGTTTTTTGTGCAAGTTCTGTAATCTCTTTTGAAGCTTTTGAAAGAACAACTCCGCCACCGGCAAAAATAACCGGTTTCTTGGCATCCTTTATAAGGCTTACAGCTTTACTCAGTTGCCTCATATTCGGTTTATATGTAGGATTGTAAGACTTTAATTGAATCTTTTTGGGCGGTTTATAATCAATTCTGGTTGCAGCGACATTCTTGGGAATATCTACTAAAACAGGTCCCGGACGTCCTGATTGGGCAATATAAAACGCCTCTTTAACAATCCTTGCCAGATCATTAGTATCTTTAACAAGATAATTGTGTTTTGTGCAAGGCCTCGTTATGCCTACAATATCCACTTCCTGAAAAGCATCGTTTCCAATAAGTTGTGTTGGAACCTGGCCGGTAAATACAACTATCGGAATCGAATCCATATAGGCGGATGCAATTCCGGTAACTGTATTGGTTGCTCCAGGCCCGGATGTTACCAGAACAACTCCTACCCCGCCGCTGGCTCTTGCATAGCCGTCAGCAGCATGTACTGCACCCTGTTCATGGCGCACAAGGACATGATGTATGTCGGTTTTCGCAAGTTCATCATAGATATCGATGACAGCGCCCCCCGGAAATCCAAAAATAGTTTTTACACCTTCTTCCTTTAGTACTTCCATAAGGATTTGTGCACCTGTAAGTTTCATGATAAATCCTTCCTTTCAATTTGCGGGTTACGGGTTGCGGGTTACGAGTTACGGGTTGCGAGTTTTTGTATCTACTTTACAATTGCTCCTTCACTTGCTGATGAGACCATGCGTGCGTATCTGGCCATATAGCCATGGGTTATCTTTGGCTCCGGAGGAGACCACTTTGATAATCTATTTTGTATCTCTTCTTCAGATACTTTGAGTGTTATGTTTTTTCCGGGAATATCTATTGAAATCAAATCTCCTTCCTGAATAATTGCAATTGGCCCGCCCTGCATAGCTTCTGGAGAAATATGTCCTATTGCAGCACCCCTTGTGCCCCCAGAAAAACGGCCGTCTGTAAGAAGTGCGACATGGGCGTCCAGTTTCATACCTGCAATTGCCGAAGTTGGAGTCAGCATTTCGCGCATTCCGGGACCGCCCATTGGTCCTTCATAGCGGATAACAATAACATCTCCTTTTTTTATTTTGCCCCCCATTATTGCTTTACTGGCATCTTCTTCTGAATCAAATACTCTGGCAGGGCCTTCATGGCGTAACATTTCATCAAGAACTGCTGATTGTTTTACAACACAACCCTGTGGAGCAAGGTTGCCAAACATTACAGCAAGTCCTCCCTCAGAGTGATACGGATTATTAACTGAGCGAATTACATTATTATCCAGTATTACTTTATCTTTTGTATTTTCGCCTACTGTTTTACCTGTTACGGTAATACACTCATTATTAATAAGGCCAGCTCCGGATAATTCCTTTATAACTGCACTTATTCCACCGGCACGGTTTAAATCTTCCAGATGATCTTTTCCGCCAGGACTTAAGGAACAGAGATGAGGTGTAACCTTGCTTATTTCGTTAATTAGATTGAGATCTATATCTACTCCAGCTTCTTTTGCTAAAGCTGTAAGATGCAGTACAGTATTTGTGGAGCAGCCCAATGCCATATCAACGGTGAGCGCATTTTTAAAGGCTTTTTCTGTCATGATTTTTTTTGGTGTAATATTTTTTTCGAGAAGGCTTATGATCTGCATCCCGGCTTCCTTGGCAAGACGGATTCGAGCGGCCATAACCGCGGGTATTGTTCCATTGCCGGGCAGACCCATCCCTATAGCTTCTGTCAGGCAGTTCATAGAATTGGCAGTAAACATACCGGCACAGGAACCGCAAGTAGGGCAGGCGGTATCTTCAATTACAGATAGCTCTTCTTCGGTCATTTTTCCCGAAAGCACCGCACCAACAGCTTCAAAGACAGTAATAAGATCTATTTTTTCAGAGCCGGCTTTTTCAGGACGCTCTCCGGCAAGCATTGGACCTCCGCTTATTACAATGGTCGGGATGTCCAGACGCGCGGCAGCCATAAGCATTCCAGGAACAATTTTGTCACAGTTTGTAACCATTATCATTGCATCAAATGCATGAGCAATCGCCATAACTTCTATCGAGTCGGCAATCAGCTCCCTGCTTCCCAGGGAGTATTTCATGCCTGTATGATTCATGGCAATGCCATCGCAAACACCAATGGTCCCGAATTCAATCGGAGTCCCGCCCGTCATATAAACTCCAGCCTTTACCGCTTCGACAATTTTATCAAGATGCACATGCCCTGGAATTATACCGTTTGCTGAATTAGCAATACCTATAAAGGGTCTGTTAATTTCAGAATCAGTATAACCCATTGCCTTAAAGAGACTGCGGTGCGGAGCTCTTTCAATACCTTTTTTTACATTATCACTTTTCATTTAAGTAGATTCCCATAATAAAAAATCCGTTATTAGCTTTTTTTGGCTGATAACGGATTTTTTAGGTTTATTTAATAAAATTAAGCAATTATCAGCCCATTACCTCGTGGCAGGATAATACACCTACAACGAGGATAATAATTAGACTAATAACGGTTAGTTTGGTTGATTTTTGGATCATGTTAACTACCTAAATTTAATTTAAGAATTTTTTATAACAATCTATATAATGAATGTCAAGAATAATTATCGTGACGTCATTCCGGCGAAGCTTGTCCTCGACCCGATCGGGGAGCCAGAATCCAGCATAATTCCGACAGCATAATGAAGCTGGATGCCGGATCCGTCATCCCGGACCCCGATCCGGGACCGGCATGACGGCAGAACTTTGGACTCTCAAGTAAGCTCGTCAAGAAGAAGAGCTGGTGCGCTAGATTAATTCTTTTTCCCCAGTTTAATCGCACAAAACTCACCGCACATAGTACAGCCTTCTTTGCCGGCACTTTCACTGGTTTCAAGATAAGCCCGTGCTTTTTCAGGATCTATAGAAATATTTATTTGTCCTTCCCAGTTAAATTCATTTCTGTATTTTGCCATTAGTAAATCTTTTTCAAAGGCACCGGGGACACCCTTGGCGATGTCAGCGATGTGCGCAGCAATCTTTGAGGCAATTATTCCTTCCTTCACATCTTCTAAAGTAGGAAGTCTTAAATGCTCTGCCGGAGTAACATAACATAAAAAGTCTGCACCGGCTGATCCAGCTATGGCACCTCCGATAGCGGCTGTAATATGATCATAACCAGGAGCTATATCTGTGGGAATAGGGCCAAGCACATAGAATGGGGCTCCTTGGCAAAGGCTTTTTTCCAGCTCAACATTAGCCTTAATTTCTTTAATAGGAACATGGCCTGGTCCTTCAATCATAACCTGAACACCATAATCTCTCGCTCTTTTTGTAAGTTCCCCAAGCGTTACCAGTTCTTCTATTTGGGCCATGTCAGTTGCATCAGCAATACATCCTGGCCTCAAACCATCGCCTAGACTGAGAACCATATCGTAATGTTTAGCTATTTTAAGTAATTTATCATATTGTTCATAGAGAGGATTTTCTTTTTTGTTACATTTTATCCAATTGGCCAGGAAAGTGCCTCCTCTACTGACAATGCCTAAATGACGTCCTCTAATTTCAAGGCAGCCAATACTTTTTCTTGTTATCCCGCAATGAACTGTAATGAAATCTACGCCGTCTTCACCATTTTCTTCTATGACTCTGAACATGTCTTCAGCGCTCATTTCAACGATAGCTTTTTTAGAATTTAGCATCTGAACTGCAGCCTGATATATAGGTACTGTCCCAATTACCAATGATGATTCTTTAATAATTGCTTTCCTTATCGCTCTTATATCGCCGCCTGTAGAAAGATCCATAATAGTGTCTGCTCCGGCAGCAATAGAGATCTTTACCTTTTTAAGTTCTAAATCGAGATCTGTGCGATCTTTTGATGTTCCGATGTTGGCATTGACTTTAGTCCTTAAACCCTTACCGATGGCGACTGGTAAAATGGATTTGTGATTTTTGTTTCTTATCACTACTATATTACCATCTTCAACTCCCTTGCGAATGAATTCAGGTTCAACTCTTTCAAGCTTGGCACATATCTCCATCTCTTCTGAGATTTTATTTTTACGGGCCATTTCTAATTGAGTCATAATCTATATCTCCATTTGATATTGGTTGAGTGGGAATGTTTATGCAGATTTGTCATTGTTTTTTGCGATAATCAATTCTGCTACTTTTTTCCCTGAGAGAAGCATACCTCCAAAGATTGGGCCCATCCTGGGGCCTCCAAAAGCAGCATTAGCTGACATGCCTGCAACATATACGCCAGGACAGATTTCTCTGGTATTTTCAATTGTAAGTTTTTCTGCTTTCTCGGCCCACATGGACCGTTCTCCCATTATGCGCCCGGTTTCAGTATTCAACTTTATATCTGCCTTTCGTTCAATAACATGAAGAAGCTCTGTTGCATGGCCGGTTGCTTCAACAACATTGCTTGCCATAATTGTAAGGGGATCAACATGAAGTCCTGCCATTTCCACTGGTGACCATGTAATAACGAGGCCAATAACGCGATTTTCCCGAATTACAACATCTTCGACGCTCATACAATTAAAGATTTTTGCCCCGGCTTTGGTTGCATATGAGCATATGGTAGTTATGGATTCAACGGCGTCTGCTGTAAAATATCCCGGCTGATATTCTCTTGTATTGATATCAAATATATCCAGTATTTCTTTGCCTTCTTTTTGCACCACTATTTCATTAAACATCATTCCGCCGCCCCACATTCCGCCGCCTATACTTAACTTGCGTTCGAAAAGAGCTACTTTTTTACCGGCTTTTGCCAGAAAATACGCTGCTACAAGTCCGGATGGGCCTCCGCCTACGATTGCAGTATCAACCTCTGTATATTCCAGGAATTTTTGTGAAAAGCGGTCAATTATTGCTCTGGTTATTATAAGTTCGTTCAATGCCATAATATTAAACACTCCTTTTTAAGTAACGGTTCACGGTTCACGGTTCACGGTTCACGGTTTACGAGGTCTTTAATTCCTTTGATATACTTATTACTTTATCGACAACATCAGAAGGATTTTTACCAAGAACTCTTATCATCGGCTCCTTGCCTAAATCACCGCGGTCAAAAATTATATCAGGTATTGAATTTTTCTTTGAAAGTACAGAATCAATTCCCCATTTTAATGAATAACCCTCTTTAGACTTTGTATCGTCAGGCTCATCAGATCGGTCAAAATTATCCACATCAAATCCCAATGACATGCATATACTTATAATGTCTTCGGAAAACCTTATATTCATAGCGCATCGGTAGTCCACATTATATTTCATGGTGCTCAGGATTATGCTGGCAATATGACGAGAAGCTCCAAAAGATGGATCACATAAAGTCCTGGTATCTTCTCCAATCCTGATAATTCGTCCCGGTATGGCTGCAATGTCTTCTGCTTTGCATGCATAAGGAAGGGCATAACCCAAGTTTGATTGTACTTCGGGAATAATATTGCCGCATTTTTCAGCATTCAATCTTTGCAGGGCAGCTTTAAGCATTTGAATGCATTTATATCGTTCACTTTCCTGCAGAACATGGGCCAGGTGGTTTGTCGGGCCATGTCCGCCGCCTATATTCAGAGAAAACCTTATGGCGGCGGTTGTGTATTCTTTTGCTGTTTTTACTGCTTCAAAAACAGATTTTCCCTCGGCAAGCTTTGTAGCAATGGCGGCTGAAAATGTACATCCAGTGCCATGGGTATTTTTTGTATTTATTC
>JAHIKR010000218.1 GCA_018897415.1 Pseudomonadota bacterium | reverse complement strand
AGGAATCGGTTCGTACACTGTTTGATCTGGTAAGGATGCACAGGATAATAGAAGTTTTCAATACAAAAGAAGAGGCTATAAAGTCATTTTAGCAAAGAGCTAAGAGCTGAGAGCTGAGAGCAAAGAGCAAAGAGCTGATAGCTAAGAGCTGAGAGCTAAGAGCAAAGAGCTGAGAGCTAAGAGCTGAGAGCTCACGCACAGACGGCAAAGTAAAAAGTTCATATGCAAGGCGTGCGAATCTTGAGGAGTGAGTCGTACTGATAGTACGTCGCAATGATTTACCCTGTTAAATCGGCCACGCTGTCTCGCAAAGCGAGAATTTAACAGGGCGGGGATGAAGCACAACGCCGCAGATGGGCTTTTTACGAAGCCGTCAACTTATGAGCCATAATGATTAATTAACAACTGCTCAATCTTTTCTTCCAGCATTTCATATGAAAGATAACGCCATCCCAGCATATAATTTTTTTCAGCCATCCGAGCCATTTGTTCAGGATCGTTTAGAAGATCATTAATTTTCTTTATTGTCTGTTTTGTTATATAGTTATCAAAAGAAATAACATCAAAACCTTTTGGTTCAATGTCAGCCACAAAAATTGGATATCTATTAATCACTATAGGTTTTCTGAAATAGATTGATTCGACAAATGCATTGCCGTAGCCTTCATATACAGATGGATAAGTTATAAGATCCGCATGTTGATAAACATCCCATAATGTATAGATTTTCCTGCCATTATCATCAAAACCTCTTTTAAAGCCTATCCTGTCATAGATTATTTTAAGGTTAACATCTATTAATTTTACGAACTCTTCTATCCGCATTAAATAATCTTGCCCTTCATCTTCGGCTTTGTGAGTTATCACAAGAGAAGCCTTAGGATAATCAAGCCTTTTTACAAGTTCTAATGATGTTTCTATTCCTTTTCTTGAAACAACCCTTGTTGGCTGAAGAACTAAAAGAGTATCTTCATCAAGGCCGATTTCTTTTTTCAGGTCACGGTTGAAATCATCTATCTCTGGAGGCAGCATTTTAAAATCGACAATATTTGGTATTAATGTCCAGCTCGCTCCTGTAAAACTACCAAGTTTATGCCCTGCAATTGAATTAATTACCACATGTTGAATCTTAGGATGAACAGGAGGAAAAGCAGATCTTAAATAATCTGAAGCAACAGGGCTGTTGAATCTATCCCTTTCCCAGAAAAAATCATGATGGTGGGCAATTGTTGGAATTTCAGTCTCTATAATGAACTCAGTTATTGCGAGACCCAGTGGAATATTCAGGGGTATTGCCAGAGCATTTTGTACTATGAGAATTTCAAATCCAAACTTAGAATGATAATTTTTAATCTCCTCTTTTAGTTCTTCTTTTATTTGCTGAATTTTCCTGCTGATTTCAGAAGTTCGTTTTTTTTCAACAAATATAGAATGGTGTAATTTAAAAATTTCTTCGTGTTTAAAATGAGCTTTAGACACTATATAAGAAATTGAAGGATCTGTATCAAGCTCCCCTGCCATAAAATATACAGAGCACCCCTTTGATCTCAGCATATCTGTCCATTTATACGTTTCCAGTGAAACTCCGTCCAGCCCTGCAAATCTTGTAGAAATGAAACCAAAAGAAGGTTTTTTCCGATCCCAGATACTCATATTTATTGCTCTTTTTTTTATATTATGTAATTTAGGTGGATAGACTGAAGTCCGAAGGCTGAAGCTCCCTGACAGCCTTTAGCCTTCAGTCTATCCACCTGAGTAGTTACAAATTTATGTAATATACATTGCCTTAAGAAACAAGAAGCATTTTATAACAGGCTAATAAATGATTATTAAACGATTAAATATTATCGGTTTATTTGTTCTATTATCATTGATTTTGCTAAAGTGTAATATCTGTTTTGGTGACAATGGCCTGGTTAAAATAGGTGTTTTGGCAAAAAGAGGAACAGAAAGGTGCTTAGATAAATGGTCACCAACTGCTGATTATCTTACTGATAACATTCCAGGTATGACTTTTGAAATTGTACCCCTTGATCATAAGCAAATCTACACTTCTGTTGAAAATGGTGAAATAGACTTTGTCCTGGCAAACTCATCGATTTATGTTGAGTTGGAATACAAATGTGAAATTAACCCTATCGCAACATTAATAAACAGGTGTCTTAGCGACTATTGTTATTACTCAAAGTATTGGGGTGTAATTTTCTGCAAGAAGAGTCGTGCCGATATGAGGCACCTTAGAGATCTAAAGAATAAAACTTTTATGGCTGTTGAAGAGTCGTCCTTAGGTGGCTGGAGGATGGCATGGCGCGAATTAAAGGATTGCGGAATTAATCCATATAAAGACTTTAAAGTAATATGTTTTGGAGGAACACACGATGCGGTTATATATGCTGTTAGAGATGAGGAGGTCGATGCAGGAACTGTTAGAGCAGATACATTCGAAAGAATGTGCACTGAAGGTAAAATAGATATTAATGACTTTTATATATTCCATCAACACGCCGGAATAGAGGAAGATTTGCCTTTTCCGCATTCAACCCGTGGATATCCGGAATGGCCATTTGCTAAGCTTAAACATACTTCTGATGAATTGGCGAAAAAAGTTGCAATTGCATTACTGCAAATGCCAGAGCACTCTCTTCCAGCCATTGCTGCGGACTGTGGCGGATGGACTATCCCTCTCAATTACCAGCCTGTACATGAATGTTTAAAAGAACTTAAAGTCGGTCCTTACAAGGATTTAGGTAAAATAACTTTATCTGATGTTTTTAGGAAGTACTGGTACTGGATTTTAATTACAGGGGTCACATTCCTCCTTATGGCTGGCTTTATCATTATAATTCTTAAGCTTAATCGAAATATTAAAACCTCTCATGTTGAACTAGAAGCAGAGATTGTTGAACATGAACGTGCAGAAATAGAATTGATTAAAGCAAAAGAAGCTGCTGAAGCTGCCGCGCTGGCCAAGAGTGAGTTTCTGGCAAACATGAGCCATGAAATCAGGACTCCTATGCACGGAGTCATAGCTGCGACAGAGCTGGCGATGAATGAGGAAATGCCCCCAAAGACAGAGCACTATCTTAACCTTATCCAATCTTCAGCCTATTCTCTGCTTGGTATCATTAATGACATTCTGGATTTTTCTAAGATAGAGGCTGAGAAGCTGGGATTTGAGACACGTCCCTTCAGGTTAGATGAAGTTATTGACAGGTCTATTGACATGTTCATTAACAAGGCTTCTGAGAAGAGGATTGAGATAGTTGTTGATATTGATCTTGATACACCAAAGGCTCTTATAGGTGATCCTCTACGCCTTCAGCAGATTATAACCAATCTTATAAGCAATGCAGTGAAGTTTACAGGCAGGGACGGAGTTATTTTAATAGGTGTAAAAGCGTCAGAAAAAACGTTAGAGCGCACTATCTTGACATTTTTCGTAAAAGACACCGGAGTTGGGATTGCTGAAAAAGATATTAAAAAGCTTTTTAAGCCTTTCAGCCAGGTTGATACATCAAGCACGCGAAAATATGAAGGCACAGGTCTGGGACTAACTATCTGCAAGCAATTGGTTGAGAAGATGGGCGGTACAATCTGGGTTGAAAGCGAACTGGACAAGGGCAGCACTTTTACCTTTACTGCGAATTTTGACAGGCAACCAGCAGAGGAAAAAAAATTTATTCCCCCTCCAGACATTCAAGGTTTAAATGTGCTTGTTGTTGATGACTGCGCTGACAGCAGGCTAATTATGGGAAAGATGCTTGAGTCATTTGGTTTTAGGGTTGAGGTGGTTTCTTCGGGCGAAGATTCTCTAACTATTTTAAAGGATAATCAGGGGCGGGAAAAACCATTTGGACTGGTAATGATAGATTGGCTAATGCCCGGGCTTGACGGGATTGAAACTTCCAGAAGAATCCGTCAGGATCTTAAGCTGACTATTCCGATAATTATGATGACCGCTTTTGGAAAAGACTCTGAAAGGCTGGAAGCTGAGAAGGTTGGGATCAATGGTTTTCTAACCAAGCCCATATATCAATCAACTCTTTTTAATGCAATAATGGATGCTTTTGGGAAAGAAGCCATTGTAAGTCCAGAACAGGAAAAACGTATCACCACCAAGGCATCTATTTACAAGAAGCGTCTTAAGGGTATTAGGGTGCTTGTAGCGGAAGACAATCTGATCAATCAGGAAATTGCATTGGCAGTACTGGAAAGCGCAGGTATTTTTGTTGAGATTGCCAGGAATGGTAAGGAGGCGGTTGAAGCTGTCTACAGGAGTCACTTTGATGCTGTGCTAATGGACATTCAGATGCCTGAGATGGATGGATATGAGGCTACAAAAATAATTAGGCAGGATTCGAGATTTACATCCCTTCCAATAATTGCTATGACCGCTCATGCTATGAAAGGCGATGAAGAGAAGTGCTTGGAAGCAGGTATGGATGGATATATTTCCAAGCCGATAAATCAGGAGAGGCTGTTTTACATTATATGGAAGTCGATGAGACTGCAGGAGCCGTTATCTGCTAAAGAGCCCGAGGCAGTAAGCGAAGAGACTGTAGTTACGGAAGCTAAAGATCTTCCTGCCCGACTTCCCGGGATTAACATTGAAAATGCCCTGAAGTCGCTAAATATAGACAAAAATATTTTCAAAGACATACTTATAGGATTTTTAAGCAATAACAGAGATACTGATAGAAATATAAGGAAAGCTTATGAAAGCAGGGACTGGAAATTGCTCATGCAGTTGGCTCACAGCCTTAAGGGAAGCTCAGCCAACATTGGCGCTAAAGAGCTGCAGGAGGCCACCTATGAGTTAGAGAAGGCCAGCAGAGATAGTGCAGTCAAGCCCCCTGCCCTATTCTTGATTGAAAAGGTAGAGGCTGCTTTGAAGCAGGTTCAGGAATCTTTGCAGTCACTCGCTGGTACTATTGAAGATTGAAGATTGTCGATTGATGATTGAAGATATTCTATTAATTTTATAATAAAAAGACAGAGCGAAGCGATACCACAACCCTTCTCCTTCAGCCTTCAGCCTTCAGCCTATCCACCTATTTAAAGCACCTTTTACAAGGCGCAAACCCCTCCCAGAAAGCATCCCATTTACTTGAAAAAAAGATTCTGTTTTTTAAGCCGGTACTTTTTCCGAAAGTACATGTTTCAAGATGAAATCGTTTTGATTCTTTATTGCCTAAGTACCTGTTCTTTTCTTCTTTCCAATTCTTCCATATCCCCCTTTCAGCTATCATCGCATCCCTTTGAGCCTTAAGTAATTTTTTATTATATTTTCTATTAGGATCCCGATAAAGGCAATAGGCATGTCCCTGTTCTATCATGACTTCGTTAACGAATGTGCCATCTTCCAAGAATACATAGGCAAGCGATCGTCCATACTGATCATGTTTTTCCTTATCAAACTCTAAACGCACTTTCTTTGATAAGACCATATTTTTATTATAATTTTTAGCAATATATCCGCATGGCTCTGCTTTTTTGTCCTTATAATCTATTTCAGGAGCATTTATACCTATATATCGTACACGTCTGCCATCTATAAGAACAATTGTATCACCATCATCGACCCATCTAACATTAAACCAGCTTTCAGCAAATGACTGACCGACAGCAAAGATTAAAAGGATAACTAAGCAAAAGATATAAAAAAGAGTAACGGACTTTTTCATTTGGTTGCCTCTCCTTGATATTAGTCGAGTTTCGCACCCTCTAATTCCCATGAGCCTTCTCCGGCAGGGCAGGTGTTAGATAGTTTTTTTTAAAAGAGCAAAATAATATGATTGATATTCTAAACCACTATACCTTGGGATTTGACCAGGACAGGCACATAGAAGGTTTTTCACCAGGGATAAATGCCGTGCATGTCTCGCTCCCTACAAACTGAGTGGGTATGCCTGCCCGCCATCGCTCTCGCTCAGGCGAGGCGGGCGGGGTGCCGTTGCCAAAGCCAGAGTGAACATATTTTGCTTTTTAAAAAAAACTATCTAACACCTGCCCTTTAAAGCTTTTGGTGCATATAGGGGGGTGCGAAACTTGAGGATATTAGTCTATTGGTTGACTACTCGACCACTAGACTACTCGACCACATTCAGACCACAATGTCGTGCAGCGCTTTCATCAAGCATTCCTGGCAGCCCTCCGCATTCAGATGGAATAAATCCAAGAGACTTTTTCCATACTTCATCGTCTTCCATACAAAAGTATATAAGCACATCAGGCGCTATACTTCTTATATGGGAGATTATATTTTGATAAAGTTTGATACGAAGGGGCTTGAAATACCTCATCTTACCATCAAGACCCTGAATAAATTCTCCATATATAATTTTTGAATCAGGAAAGCGTTTCTTTATAATTGATTTTAAGGATGGCATAAAACGAAATGAGCCGAGACTTATCCAGACAATATTCTCTGAAGATACATGGGAAAAAAGCTGCCCAATGACCCCCCTGTAGTCTTCTTCACAGCCGTCATATATGATCATTGGATCAAAATGGAAGGCAAGAGGATATCCCCATTCCTCACACTTTGCCGCTGCTTTAAGTCTTGCAGCAAGCGATGCGGTACGAAGTTCTTCATCCTCTATAACTTTAGTTGTATTGAGTGACCAGGCAATAATTGTTTTGCGATTATGCCGGAGAGATTTTAATTTTTCGATGGCTGTTGTTTTGGTTTTTAATTCCAAAACAGCACATGATTGCCTTGAAAACTTTGAAACAAGAAAAGCCGAGAGATCGGTCCACATTTCCCAGATCATGCTGTCTGTAAATTCTCCAGTACCGATTCTACATATACTTTTTTTCGCAAATAGGTTGTTTAGCTCAGTCTCAAGGTCATCCCTGTTGACAAAATACTGAAGCACAGGCGGGTGAAAGTAAGACTGCATTATACAGTATGAACAGTCCATAGTGCAGAACGTCCCTATATGTAGGATCTTGTAATCACAGCATGTGTAATATCGAGTGCCGGGACATTTCCTGATAAAATCACCTTTATTTCTGGTCAGGAAAAGTATTTTTTTCCCTTTCCGAACAGGATCATCTGCACAGGAAACCGCATCATAGACTTCACGGGCATTATTTACAACTACGGCAGGAACTTTCAGGCGTGATAGAATTGGATTAACTTGACTGGAATCAACAACATCCTTGTCTATGTAAATCTTGTAACTACTCAGGTTGTCAGGTTCACGGTTCACGGTTCACGGTTGGCTACGTTGCGCTTTTCATATTTTTTGAGATATTTGAATTCGTTGGGCTATAAGTACTCTTCATCGAAGGCGACATAGTGTTCGCTACCGTTCAATCTTCATCGCTCTCTAACCTTGAACCTTTGAACCCTGAACCTTTGAACCGTTACTATCTTTTTATTCCCCTGGCAAATATTTCAAAAGCGCTTTCAAGGGTTAGTTTCAAATAATTCTTATTATTCTTAATAATTCTTTTGCTTTCTTCGCAAAGTACAACACCGGAAAAAAGAGCCCACAGTGTTTCTGCAAGAGCAGCCGGTTTCTTATCTATAAAAACATTTTTCTTTATTCCCTCTTCAAATATATCAGCCATTGCCTCGATTGAATTATTTGACAATTCTTTTATGTCTGAAACCAGCTGAGGGGATAAATTTTTAAGGCTTTCGCTTGATTGTAGACGAAACATGTTTATAAGTATTAAAGGATCAAATTCATAAACGTCATACATGGCTTCTTTTAATGCTTCTATTTTCTGCTCCGGCTCTAAATCCTTTTCACTGCTTACATGTTTTAATTTAATATTTAGATATTGTAGTATCCTGAGAGAAAGGGAGGCACACAGCTCATCTTTGTTTTTAAAATAAAGATAAAGGGTGCCTGGGCTTAGCTCAGCTTCATTGGCAATATCTTCCATTGTAGCCTTGTTAAAGCCCTTTAAAGAAAATATCCTCTTTGCGGCTATCATTATTTGCTGCCGCCTTCTTCCTTTCTCTCGTTCTTTCCTTTCCTGTATTCCCATAATTTCTGAATTCCATTTATTTCCTAAAAAGCTATATAATTGATATTCGATATTTAGTCAAGGGGAAAATATTGTGGTCAGCGGTCAGTAGTCAGTGATCAGGGAGGTAATGCTGGTGAGTTAAGGGAATTCACGCTCGTTATTGAATATCGAATGTCGAAGGAAGGAATGTCGAATGATGAAGTTTAATAAGGTTTTCCATTACTTCGTAATTCTGCGGTTCCTTGTTCGAAATTCTGCGGTTCATCTGCTCCCTAATCCCCGACCCCTGACACCTGTTTTTTGAAAATGGGATTTTGTATGATTTTTTTAAGGGTATCTGAGTGATCCTGAAGTTCTTTTAAGTTATTGAAGTATAGTTTTATAATAAATGTGTTGCCCTCAAAATTTTTTGGAGGAATCAGTTTCATACCATTTTTTAACTTGAGTTCATTAATAAGGGATTCAAAGTCTTGCTCGGCCTGCGCGATAGAGGGATAACGTCTCTTTTTTAAATAAAATCTTAATTTTTCGGTTTTTTTAGTTCGATCAAACTCATCATTTTGCAGAATTTCCTGGAAGTTGCTTTCTTGAATAACTTTCATAACTGGAATGTTCTCGCGAAGAGAAATTTCATTAATTAGTGTTATTAGTTCTCTTTGCTTGTTCAGCCCCAGTTTAAGGTCATTGAAAATCCTGGCAAAAGTAATTCCGGCATCTTTTTCAAATGCACCGAGCTCCACCGCCATTGCAAGAGAAATAGTATTAGAAAGTATGCCTTTTTGAATGGGCGATGGAAGATGATAAATATTGATTATTTTCTTTATAAGAGATGGATTACACGGCAAACCAAGTGATGACGCTGCGTCAGCGAGACTTGTAATATCTTTAAAAAAGCCGGAAAGCATGAAGAGTGATCTGGACTGTTCAATCAGGTTGAGTGGCCTCTGAAATGAATTGTCTGTTATTGCAATTTTAATGCAGTCAAGCTCTCTATCGTTAGAACCCAGAATTTTTGCCTCGATATTCAACAAGCCAAGTATCTGATATGCTGCGATTCTGCGGAAACCGCATATGATGGTATATTTTGACTTTTTTTTTATTAATATTGGGGGATTTATCAAACCCACATTCTTAATAGAATCTAAAATATCATCTATGCCTGTCTCGGTTGTAATGCGAAAGGTTTGATCCTCCGAATCTATAAGTGAAAGTGGAACCTGATTCTTTTCAAAGTCCATAAGTTTTTCCGGCAATTAGCTTTAATGCTTCAAGATATTTTTCACGTGTATTCTTGACTACCTCTTCCGGAAGAAAAGGAGCAGGTGGTAATTTGTCCCAGTTGATTGAAATAAGATAATCTCTTAAATACTGTTTGTCGTAACTCTTTTGCGACTGACCAGGACTGTAAGACTCTTTGGGCCAGAACCTGGATGAATCAGGGGTCAGCAATTCATCTATAAGAATGATATCATTTTCAAAAATGCCAAATTCAAATTTTGTATCCGCAATTATTATGCCCTTTTTATCAGCCAGCTCAGCCCCTTTTTTATAAATTGAAAGACTTATCTCTTTTACCTTTTCTGCGAGGTTTCTGCCTATTATTTTTACAGCTTCTTCAAAATTAATGTTTACATCATGAATACCAACCTCTTCCTTTGTTGAAGGTGTAAAAATAGGTTCAGGAAGCTTTTCGGATTCCTGTAAACCATCAGGCAGTTTAATACCGCAGACAATCCCTGATTCCTGATAGGATTTCCAGCCCGACCCGGATATATAACCCCTTACAACACATTCAACAGGAAGGGGTTTGGCTTTTTTTACAAGTATGCTCCTTTCGCGAAGCATTTCTGCGTAAGGTTTGCAGATCTCAGGATAGTCGTCAACATTACTGGAAATCACATGATTAGATATAACAGGCTTCATTGCATCAAACCAGA
This sequence comes from Pseudomonadota bacterium, assembly GCA_018897415.1. GTDB lineage: Bacteria > Desulfobacterota > Desulfobacteria > Desulfobacterales > ETH-SRB1 > B13-G4. The sequence continues at coordinate 8,329 of JAHIKR010000218.1, read as the reverse complement.
ACAGGGAAATCTGTGTAAGAATTTTTCCTTTTTGGGGTACTGGATCAGGCATTATCACATCAAATGCAGAAATTCGATCAGTGGCGACCATTAAGAGGGTTTCGCCAAGATCGTACATATCTCTTACCTTCCCCCTTTTTAGTAAATTTAATTTTGGAAAATCAGTTTCAAATACTATTGGTTCCGTTGATTCCATGATTTTTATCCTTTTTATTGAGATTTTATAAGTTTCTATATTTAGTGCCTGACCGAACACCCTGTTTTCGCTCAGAAATTCGAAATTCGAAGCACTAAATCCGAAACAATGACCCAAATACGAATTTTTTAATGACAAAAACGTCGTATTTCCAATGTGTTAGTTTTTGTCATTTTGTCATTTGGCCTGCCCGCAGTGCCTATGCGTAGATTCATCGCAGTCATGAAAAGTTTTAATACTATGCCACGGTTATTATTCTGTCCTTGAGCACGCTGCATGGCAGGCGGGTATTCGAATTTGCCCGCCCTGGTGCTACGTGCTATCCTGCCCTGGTATGTACCGCACTTTACGCTTTAAGCCAGGGAATCAGTCTACTAATCTGTAGACACGGTCTGGGCCAGGGTTTTGAATTTCGGATTTCGACCTGCCCGCAATGCCTGTGCTGGGATTCATCGTGGTCACGAAAAGAATACACTATGCCCAGGTTATTATTCTGTCCATGATCATGTTGCATGGCAGGCGGGTATTCGGATTTTGCCTGAACATGACTTTTCGTTCAGGTATTATTTAATATCCCTGATTTTATAATTATTGTCAATAATGGAGAATTATGATAGTTTTAGATATTGTTAAATAGTTGAGCGGGGAAAAGGAAAAAAATGGACAAGAAAGTAACCATAGTCGGAGCTGGTAATGTAGGAGCTACTACAGCACAGCGCCTGGCTGAAAAAGAACTATGCGATGTCGTACTGATTGATATTATTGAAGGTGTGCCTCAGGGAAAAGCTCTTGACCTTGCGGAGGCGGCGCCGATTGAAAAACATGATGCCCATATAATTGGTTCAAACAATTATGAGGCCTCAGAAAAATCCGATGTCGTTATCATCACAGCAGGAATACCAAGAAAACCTGGAATGAGTCGTGATGATCTTTTAAACACCAATGCAAAAATTATGAAGAGTGTTACTGAACAGATAGTTCGGTTTTCTCCTGACGCTGTCCTTATTATTGTCAGCAACCCTCTTGATGCTATGTGTCATGTTGCTTATAAGGCAAGCAATTTTCCTAAGAACAGGGTAATCGGCATGGCCGGAGTATTAGACTCAGCCAGATTTAGAGCTTTTATATCAATGGAACTTAATGTCTCTGTTGAAAATACCCATGCTTTTGTTTTAGGCGGCCATGGTGATACAATGGTACCATTGCCACGCTATTCTACTGTAGCAGGAATACCCATTACTGAATTGCTTTCAAAAGAAAGAATTGATGCTCTAATTGAAAGAACCAGAAAGGGTGGAGCTGAAATTGTAGGGCTTTTAAAAACAGGGAGTGCCTACTATGCTCCGGCTTCTGCGGCCGTAGAAATGGCTGAATCCATTCTTAAAGACAAAAAGAAGATTCTTCCCTGTGCAGCATATCTTGAAGGCGAGTATGGAATAAACGATCTTTTTATAGGGGTCCCTGTAAAATTAGGCTCAAACGGCATAGAAGAAATTATACAAATCACTCTTACTGATGAGGAGAACGCAGCTCTACGAAAATCAGCCGATGCGGTAAAGGAACTTGTGGGACTTTTATAACTACTCAGGTTATTAGGTTCACGGTTCACGGTTCACGGTTGGTTTCCTTGATTTCTTGGCGGTCATGGATCTCTAACCTTGAACCCTGAACCCTTGAACCGTGAACGGTTACTTTAGTTTTAATGCTTCAGCTATCTTACGACTTATTCCCGGCACAGACACAAGTTCTTCAATTGTTGCCTGACGTATTTTATCAATACTTCCAAAGTGTTTAAGAAGTGTTTCTTTCCTTTTTTTGCCTATGCCTGGAACAGTATCAAGAATAGAATGCATAGATTTCCTGTTTCGACGTTTGCGATGAAAAGAGATCGCAAAACGATGCGCCTCATCCCTTATTTTTTGGAGAAAAAGCAGTAGATCCCCTTCCCTGCCGAAGTTAACAGGGTTTGCCCTGCCTGGCTGGTAAACCTTATCGTTTGTTTCTCCCCTGCTTACATCCCTGCCCGCAATGCTTCGCAACCTGCCCGCTCGTGCCTCGCAGTGGCAGGCGGGCGCGAGGCGGGCGGGTTTTTTTGCTATACCTATTATTTCAAAGTTTTTTTCAAGTTTAAACTTTTTTATAATTGATAAAGCAATATTCAGATGCCCCTTGCCGCCGTCTACTATAAGCAGATCAGGATAAGGCTTGGATTTTTCTCCTTTGCCATAACGCCTGGTAAGTATTTCAGCCATGTATGCATAGTCATTTTGTTTATTAACTGTTTTTATTTTGTATTTACGATATAAGGATTTATTGGGCTTTCCATTTTCAAAAACTACCATGCCTGCCACAGGCTCTGTCCCGGATATATTGGAGTTGTCAAAGCATTCTATGCGTTCCGGCATTTTGTCCATTCTTAGCCTTTTTTGAAGTCTGACGGAAATGTCAATTTCAGCAGCAGTAGAAGCTATCAGATCTTTTAGACTGTTTTGTGCATTATGTACTGCCATTTTAATAAGCTGGGCCTTTTCCCCTCTTCTGGGATAAAGGATCCTGACTTTCTTTTGATTTATGGTAGTTAACCAGTCTTCAAGCAAGCAAGTATCTTCCAAGGGAATCGGAACAAGGACTTCTTGAGGAACAAAATGCGTTTTTTCATAATACTGTCTGATAAATGCGCCAACCATTTCTGCTTTTGTTGACATGGTCTTTGTAAAACTGAAACACCTTTTGCCCAAAAGATATCCGCCACGGACGAAAAGCAGGGATAGAAGTGAAATTTCGGGAGAATCAGCAATAGCAATTACATCTCTGTCTTTAAAATCAGTAGTTACTGCAACCTGTTTTTCAAGCATTTTTTCAAGTGCGAAAATCTTGTCCCTGAATACTGCAGCTCTTTCATAATCCTGATCTTTAGCTGCAGATGTCATCTGTTTTTTTATTTTTTTAATAAGTTCTGGAGTTCTCCCCTTTAAAAACAGGACAACTTCTTTAACAATTTCATTATAAGTTTTGTTATCAACATCCAGACAGCATGGTGCAAAGCATGCATCTATTTGATAGTTAAGGCATGGGCGCAGTCTTTTTTTAAAATTTTTTGTTTTACATTTCCGAAGTTTGAATGTCTTGTGGATTATTTTTAAAGTCTGTCGAACAGCCTGGGAAGATGAAAAAGGGCCAAAGTACTGCGCGCCGTTTTTTTCTATCTTTCTAACAATATTCAGGTTCGGATATTGACTTTTTATATCCAGACGCAGCGAAGGATATCTTTTATCATCCTTCAGGATCACGTTATACCTTGGCTTATATCGTTTGATAAGATTCGATTCCAGGATAAGCGCTTCTTTTTCGGTTCTTGTTATAATTGTATCAAAGCTTGAGACGTTTTTAACCAGAACTCCTGTTTTCAGATCTATCTGCCCGGATTGTTTGAAATATGAGGAAAGCCTTTTTTTAAGGTCTCTGGCCTTGCCGACATAAATAACTTTTCCTTCAGAATCCTTCATAAGATAGACGCCAGGATCATTGGGCGCGCTGGATAATTTGTCATTTAAGTTTATTGTCATAGTTAAAAAACTTAGGTGGATAGGCTGAAGTCCGAAGGCTGAAGGCTATCCATCTTCCAGCTTTAGCCTTCTACCTTCAGCCTATCTACCTATTCCCTAATAAAGCATTATTTTTTTCAGCGCCTTTATCTGATCCCTCAGCTCTGCGGCTTTTTCAAACGCAAGTTCTCTTGCCGCCTGATTCATTTCATCTTCCATAGCTTTTATAATATCATCCAGATTGTCAGTGGATTCGTACTCTGCAAGTGTTTCTGATACATTATCAACCTGTTCATGATCGGTCTCATAAACGGTCTCAAATATAGATACTATATTCTTTTTTATGGTTGTGGGAATAATATCGTATTTTTTATTGTAAGCCTGTTGTATTTTCCTGCGCCTGTTTGTTTCGTCTATTGCCTGTTTCATTGATTTTGTAACATGGTCAGCATACATTATTACCATACCGCCGACATTTCTTGAGGCGCGTCCACATGTCTGAATAAGTGATCTGGCTGAACGCAAAAATCCTTCTTTATCGGCATCCAGTATTGCCACAAGTGAAACCTCAGGTATGTCCAGGCCCTCACGCAGCAGATTTATTCCAACAAGCACATCAAACTCGCCCCTTCTAAGGTCCCTTATGATATCCATGCGTTCTATTGTTTTGATATCAGCGTGAAGATAACGTACTTTAATTCCCATATCAGCATAATATTCAGCAAGATCTTCCGCCATACGTTTCGTAAGGGTAGTTACCAGTACTCTCTCATCCAGCTTATTGTGCTTAATAATTTCATCATAAAGATCATCAACCTGATTCTCTGCTTTCCGCACATCAATTGCTGGGTCAATAAGCCCTGTCGGCCTTACAATCTGTTCGACGAGAGCATGTTTTCCTTTCTCGAGTTCATATTCGGCAGGAGTTGCCGAAACATAAATCGCCTGGGATATTTTTGACTCGAATTCTTCAAACTTTAGAGGACGGTTATCCAGAGCGGACGGCAGTCTGAATCCATACTCGATAAGTGTTTCCTTGCGAGACCTGTCACCCGCATACATAGCTCGAAGCTGTGGTACAGCGATATGGCTTTCATCAATGCATACAAGAAAATCATCCGGAAAATAATCTAAAAGGGTCGGCGGAGGTTCGCCGCGCTTTCTACCAGTGAGATGTCTCGAATAATTTTCAATTCCATTGCAGTATCCAAGCTCCTGCATCATTTCAAGATCGAAATTAGTTCTTTCTTCTATGCGCTGCGCTTCTATAAGCTTGTTTTCATGTCTGAAATATTCTATTCTGTCTTTAAGTTCCGCGATGATCGATTCGGTTGCTCTTTTTAAAATATTTTTTTTACTGACGTAATGGCTTGCCGGATATATAGATATATTTTTAATGCAATTAATCACATTACCTTTTAACGAATCAATTTCTGATATGTTTTCGATCTGATCCCCGAAAAAATCTATCCTTACTGCTAAATCTTCTTCATAAGATGGAAAAATTTCAACCCTGTCACCTCTTACCCTGAATACTCCTCTGTGGAAATCAATATCGTTACGGTCATAATGGATGGCAACAAGATCTGAAATAAGTTTATCGCGGGATAGTTCAGCACCGGTTTCAAGATTAATACTCATTGCAAGATATTCTTCAGGAGTGCCAAGTCCGAATATGCAGGATACACTTGCCACGACAATAACATCCCGTCGTGAAAGGACAGATCTTGTCGCGGAATGGCGAAGTTTATCAATCATTTCGTTTATTGAAGAGTCTTTTTGTATATAGGTATCGCTGGCAGGGATATATGCTTCAGGCTGGTAGTAGTCATAGTAACTTACAAAATATTCAACAGCATTTTCCGGGAACAGTTCCTTGAACTCGCTGTACAGTTGTGCAGCCAATGTTTTGTTCGGGGCTATGACTATGGTTGGTTTTTCAACTTTTGCAATAACATGAGCAATTGTAAATGTTTTACCGGATCCTGTAATACCCAGAAGAACCTGGTGCTTTTTTCCGGATAAAACACCTTTGCTCAAGGATTCTATTGCATAAGGCTGATCCCCCTTTGGTGAGAAATTTAATACCAGCTTAAAGGAAGACATAAGGTTCGATGGGATAATATGTTAAATTTATAGCAATATCTTAGCTTTTTGAGAATATATTCACTTCAGGGAAATTCACGTTCGTTATTGAATATCGAATGTCGAATATCGAATGTCGAATTATGAAGTTTTCTTACTCTTTCGTCTTGCAGTATCAATGCTTTTCACAAATATCGAAATCAACTGGTTGTTTTCATCCTTCAAGATCAAAGGCATTACCTTCCTTCGACATTCGACATTCCTTGTTCAAAATTCTGCGGTTCACCTGATCCCCAACATCTGATCACTGCCCACTGCCCACTGATCACTGTTTTCACCCTGTTTTCACCTTCCAGATTGTACCCTCCGGCCGATCCTCAATAACAATATTCATAACTTCCAGATGATTCCTGATTTTATCTGCCTTTGCCCAGTTTTTTGCCATTCTGGCTTTTTCCCTCTCTCTAACCATATCTTCAATAACAGCAGGATCAATTGACTTTTTTCCCAGAGCCTTAGATTTTTTTCCCTCAAAATAAGCCTCGGGTGATTCATAAAGAATGCCTAATATGCCCCTGATTTTCAGGATATCTGATTTACATGAAATTATATCTTTTATTGTGTCTTGAGATAATCCTTCCTTACTTTCATCTAACAGGCGATTTATATTTCGAACAGCTTCAAAAAGCACACTAATGCCTCGGGCGGTATTGAAATCATCATCCATTGCTTTGCAAAAGTGCTCGTAATAATTACCAGGCTCAACATTATTTATTTCTGAAAGTTCTTTCTTTTCTTCAATTCGTTCAAGCAGCGCATAAATCTTGTCAAGGCCGGCACTTGCCTCATCCATTGCTTTATCTGTAAAATCAATGGGGCTTCTGTAATGGCTGGAGAGGAGAAACAGCCTTACAGTCTCAGGATGAAAGGATTTTAATATATCCTTTATCATCAAAAAGTTGCCAAGCGATTTTGACATTTTTTCCTGGTTTATATTTACAAAGCCGTTGTGAATCCAAAACCTGGCAAAAGGCTTGCCAAATGCCCCTTCTGACTGTGCAATTTCATTTTCGTGATGCGGAAAGATAAGATCTTTTCCTCCGCCATGAATATCAAATGTTTTACCAAGATATTCGGTGCTCATTGCCGAACATTCAATATGCCATCCCGGCCTTCCCTTACCCCAAGGGCTGTCCCAGGCAGGCTCTCCGGGCTTGGCCGATTTCCATAAAGCAAAATCAAAAGGGTTGCGCTTTCTTTCATCGACATCTACTCTGGCGCCGGCTTCCATATCTTCAAGTCTGCGTCCGGAAAGTTTGCCATAATCTTTAAATGATTCTATTGCAAAAAATATATCGCCGTCGATCTGATATGCCAGGCTTTTGTCTATAAGCATTTCAATGACTTTTATAATCTGAGCAACATGTTCTGTGGCCCTTGGTTCGATTGTGGGTCTTTCAACATTGAGAGCATCCATGTCCTCATAAAATTCATTAATGTATTTTTCAGCAAGTGTTTTGCAATCAATACCTAGCTGATCGGCACGATTAATTATTTTATCGTCAACATCAGTAAAATTTCTAACATAAGTTACTTCAAAGCCTTTTGCCCTTAAATATCTGGCAATGACGTCAAATGTTAATATAGACCTTGCATGTCCTATATGGCATGAATCATAAACAGTCGGGCCGCAAACATACATGCCTACCCTGCCCTGTTTCATAGGTTCAAAGACTTCTTTTTTTCTATTCAATGTATTATATATGCGAATTGTCATACGATCCCTGATCCCACATAAGCGCTAACTTAAAAATTAATTATTAACAATTGATTATTGATTATTTGTAACTACTCAGGTTGTCAGGTTCACGGTTCACGGTTGGTTGCCTTGAGCCTCAGCATAATTAGGCGCAGGAGAAATTCCGCAATCAATAATTAATAATCAATAATTAATAATCAATAGTTAATGTCTTTTGGGGTTAAGTTAGCGCCTTTAATCCCCTGAAATTAGAACAATACACATAGCCCCAATTCCATCTCCTTCCCCGATCATCCCGAGGCCTTCAGTTGTGGTGGCTTTGATATTGATGCAGGCGGGTTCAACTTCTATTGCCTGAGCGATGTTTTTTTTCATGGCATCTTTATAAGGGGCAATCTTTGGTTCCTGTGCAAAAATCGTAGAATCTACGTTATTTATTTTAAAGCCTTTTTTGCTGATCATTTCGCAGGTTTTTACAAGAAGTTTTATACTGTGAATATCTTTGAATGCGGGATCTGTATCCGGAAAATGCTGGCCGATATCACCGAGACCGGCCGCACCTAAAAGCGCGTCACATAAGGCATGGACAAGCACATCTGCATCTGAGTGCCCATACAAACCCTTTTCAAAGGGAATAATGACTCCTCCAAGAACCAGCTCTCGCCCCTGAACAAGCCTGTGCACATCATATCCAATACCTATACGCATTTTATTCTCCTAAAAATATCGCGATTCCTGCAGATT
>JAHIKR010000217.1 GCA_018897415.1 Pseudomonadota bacterium | reverse complement strand
TGTAAGCGAAGCCGTCATGATGGGAGCTATTCGTAAGACAAGGATGTTTTCAGATGTAAAGCCTGATATGAAAGCTATCTCGCTTTTTACAGGCATGCGACATACACATGACGATGGAATTCTGAGTGCCTTTGCCGAAACTCTTGAAAAAGAAGGTATTAAAATAAGGGCTTCAACATTCTTACTCCCCGACCTTTTGGCTCAAGAAGGATGCTGGACAAAAAGAAAGCCAACAAAGCCAGAAAAAGCCGATATTGACCTGGGCTGGAAATATGCAAAGGAGATTGGACGCCTTGATATAGGCCAATGTGTTGTTGTTGGCGGCGGATCAGTCCTTGCCGTAGAGGCTATTGACGGAACTGATGCCACAATAAAAAGAGGCGGAAAACTTGGCAAGGGAACTGCTGTTGTCGTCAAGGTCTGCAAGCCGAATCAGGATGTAAGGTTTGACATACCCGCAGTAGGAGTAAAGACTATCAGGACCATGCATGAGGTGAACGCAAAGGCACTGGCTATTGAAGCAGGAAAGGCCGTTGTTTTTGACAGGGAAGAAATGATAGCCATAGCAAACAAGTTTGGGATTACTATTGTTGCTATAAATCAGAAAATGGAACAATAAATGAAGAAACTTCGTGTTGGTGTAATAGGTATAGGCTATATAGGTAAATTTCACACTGAAAAGTATGCAGGAATGGATGAAGTTGAACTTGTCGGCGTTGTTGATATAGAAAAAGAAAGAGCCGCAGACACAGCGGCAACTTTAGGCACATCTGCATATACAAACTACAAGGATCTATTCGGAAAAGTGGATGCTGTAAGTATAGTCGTACCCACGCCTATCCACTTTGCCGTAAGCAAAGATTTTCTTGAAAATGACATTGATGTTCTTATCGAAAAGCCGATAACAACAACTCTTGAAGAGGCTGATGAACTGATTAAGATTGCAGAATCAAAGGGCCTTATTATTCAGGTTGGACACCTTGAAAGATTCAATCCGGCTGTTATTGCTCTTCAGGATATCATTAAAAATCCAAGGTTTATAGAATCACATCGTTTGAGTATCTATAAAGAAAGATGCACTGATGTTAGCGTGGTTCTTGACCTCATGATTCATGATATAGATATAATTCTGAACTTTGTCAGGTCTAGCATGAAAAGCATTTATGCAGCAGGCATACCTGTAATCTCAAAACATGTTGATATAGCAAATGCCCGTTTAGAATTTGAAAATGGATGTGTCGCAAATGTTACGGCAAGCAGAATTTCAACAAAAAATGAAAGGAAAATCAGGCTGTTCCAAAGAGATGCATATGTTTCCGTTGATTTTGCAAATCATGGAATAACTGTGATCAGACAAAACGAAAAAAGTTCAAACAGCCTTATACCCGGTATGGAAATAAAACAGCTCTGCTTTACAAAAAGTGACGCGCTGGAAGATGAGCTTAGATCCTTTGTAAAATCGGTACAAAATCGCAAGGCCCCGGAAGTTACAGGACTAATGGGACGCGATGCTTTAAAGATAGCTTTAAGCATTATGAATCAGATCAGCAACTCTAACGGAAGCCTTCTGTAACATAAAACCTGCATAGACAATCTTGAAGAAATTTAAATCATTAATAGTTTCAATAAGTTTAATGTTATGAAACCGAAACATGTTATGATTATAGCAGGTGAAGCTTCCGGCGATCTTCACGGATCAAAGCTTGTAAGGACGATATGTAATAAAAACAAGGGGATATATTTCTGCGGTATTGGCGGGCAAGCTCTCAAGAAAGCGGGAGTTGAGATCCTGGTTGATGCATCCGAGCTATCCGTTGTCGGGATAACCGAGGTGTTTTCCAAAATACCAAATCTTTTTAGGGCAATCGCTACTGTCAAAAGACACCTAAAAAGTATTAAGCCGGATCTAGTTATATTAATAGATTTCCCTGATTTTAACCTTAAAATCGCAGCTGCCGCTAAAAAGCTCGATATACCTGTTTTATATTATATCAGTCCTCAGGTTTGGGCCTGGAGACCGGGCCGTGTCAAAATAATTCGAAAACTTGTGAATCATGTTGCTGTTATCCTGCCCTTTGAGGAAGATTTTTACAGAAAACACAATGTGCCAGTAACATTTGTGGGTCATCCCTTGCTGGACAATTATGCTAAAAATGATTACCATCAATCCAGTAATTTGGAAACAAAAGAAAGAGCTGACTTGCAAACTTGTAATGTCAAAAGGGTTGAAAATGAGAATCATGACATACCGGTAATAGGCCTTCTGCCAGGTTCCCGCGACAGGGAAGTTATAAGACATCTTCCGGTAATGCTTGATGCTGCCCAGATTCTGAAAGGCCGACTTAAGAACATAAAATTCATAATTTCCATAGCTCCCTCTGTTGAAAAAAAACACGTTGAAGAAATATTAAAAAAACACAAAGAAATATCAGATTACGAGTTAACGACAGAAGATGTTAAAAAAGTTTTTGAAATGTGCAGAATAGCTGTGGCTGCTTCAGGTACTGTTACATTAGAAGCTGCGATTTCCGGCACACCAACAGTAATAATTTACAAGGTATCTCCTGTAAGCTACTGGCTGGGCAAATTAATGGTACAGGTTAAGAATTTTGGTCTTGTAAACCTTATTGCAGGGGAAAATATTGTCCCGGAATTATTACAGGATGAAGCATCCCCAAAACATATAGCGAATACTGTATTTAATATGTTAAATGACGCAAAAGGGCTGCAAAAGCTGAGGAAAAAGCTTTTTGAAATAAGAGACATGCTGGGCGGACCAGGTGCATCAGAGCGAGTCGCGGAAATAGCTTTAAATATGATGGAGAAAAAATATTAAGGTAATAAAGCAGAAAAATAAACTCGCTGAAATCAAATGGGAACTTGTCGGTATTCTCGGCAAGCTTTTGATTGATATTCTATTTTATACAATGAAGATAGAATTGAGAGGATTTGAAAAAGTCAGACCCATTATTAACTCAAGAAAATTTATTTGGGCAGTTTGGCACTCAAGGCTTCTGCTTCCCAATTATCTGAGTAAGGGATTGGAGGGAACTGCTATGGTCAGCAGTTCAGAAGACGGTGAATTTGTGGCAAGAATACTTAAGAGACAAGGACATGAAGCTTTTCGTGGTTCAACAACAAGAGGCGGGCTTAAAGCATTATCAGCTTTGATCAAGAAGCTTAAGGAAAAACAAAGGGTTAGCATAATTATACCAGATGGACCCCAGGGGCCAAGATTCAAGGTAAAATTAGGAATAATCATTCTGGCAAGGGAAACCGGATACCCTATTTTGCCTTTCAGCTACAGCGCAAAAAAAATGAAGGTTTTTTCAAGCTGGGACCGCTTTATTCTCCCGTATCCTTTTACAAAATGCGTAGGTATTTATGGCAATCCATTATTTGTTCCTAAAGATGCTGACAAAAACGATTTAATGCGATACCAGAATCTCCTTGAAAAAGAACTGAACTGTCTGACGCTGGAGGCAGACAGTTATTTTAAACATAGAATTGTGTAAATTCATTAAGTTATACTATACAACATGAGTAAAATTAAGAAACAAGGACAAAAACGTATAGTCATAAAAGACAGACATAAGCACTTGCTCTCGCTTATAAAAGATAGCTGGTTTAAGCTTTTTCTGGCGATGTTATGCATGCTTGTAATGGCTGCTGCAAATTCAGCTATACCGTTTCTGATACAACCTGTAGTTGATGATATATTTATCAACAAAAATATAGCTATGCTCAGACTTATTCCTTTTGCTGTTATTATTATATATTTTGCACTCGGCAGTGCAATGTACGGCCAGGAATATCTTATGAATTATGTGGGGCAGGATATAATAAGGCGACTTAGAAACAGTCTGTATGATAAAATTCAGGACCTTCCGATCTCCTTTTTTCACAAAGAAAAAACAGGTGTTCTGATCTCACGCATTACCAATGACGTTAATATCATCAAGACTATGGTCTCGACTGCGGTTACAGGGTCTCTGAGGGACTGCTTTACCATAGTGGGTTTAACAATAGTAATATTTTACAGAGACTGGAAGATGGCATTGTTTGCTTTTATAGTATTACCTGTTGCCTTCTTCCCTATTGTGTCGCTGGGAAGACGTGTGCGCAGGGTAACCACAGGAACCCAGGAATCCATGGCTGAGCTCACTTCTTTTCTTCACGAAACATTTGCAGGGAATAAGATAGTTAAAGCATTCGGAATGGAGGGATATGAAAAGCATCGTTTCTTTAAAGAAACACTCAATCTTTTCAAACTTGAGCTGAAGGCTGTTGCAGCAAAGGCGCTTTCTTCACCGGTAATGGAATTTCTTGGAGGACTTGGAGTCGCATTTGTTATATGGTACGGGGGCTCCAAAGTGATAGCAGGCACCTCTTCAGCTGGAACATTTTTCTCTTTCATGGGTGCTGTCCTCATGCTTTATGGCCCTGTAAAAAAACTGAGCAAGCTTAACAATGCAGTACAGCAAGGTCTTGCCGCTACCGACAGAATCTATGATATTCTTGAAAAGGAATCCGATATAATAGAGCAAAAAAATCCTGTTGAAATCAAATCCGGACCTCACAGGGTAACTTTCCGCAATGTCTTCTTTAAATACGACGATCAAATGGTGCTAAAAAATATTAACCTGGATGTACGGCCCGGAGAAATTCTGGCGCTGGTTGGCATGAGCGGAGGAGGAAAAACCTCTCTCGTTAATCTTATCCCCAGATTCTATGACGTAAGCGAAGGAGCTGTCCTTATAGACAGCACTGATATCAGGAAGGCTTCAATTTCTTCTCTTCGTAGGCAGATAGCAATAGTTACACAGGAACCCATACTTTTTAATGATACCATCAGGGATAATATAGCTTATGGTAATCAAAATGCCACGGATGAAGATATAAAAAGAGCTGCAAAAGCCGCATATGCATATGATTTTATCCAGAGTTTTCCTTATAAATTTGACACAAAAATAGGAGAACTTGGAAGTCGTCTTTCGGGTGGAGAAAAGCAGCGTATATGCATAGCACGCGCGCTTTTAAAAGACGCGCCGATATTAATACTTGATGAAGCGACTTCTTCTCTGGATACTGAATCTGAAATGCTGGTTCAAAAGGCGCTCGAAAATCTTATGAAGGGAAGAACTACATTTGTTATTGCCCACAGGCTTTCAACTATTGGATATGCGGACAGAATAGTTGTTATAGTTAATGGTCGGGTTGTGGAAGAGGGAAAACATGAAGAGCTGATTGCTCTTAAAGGAGAATATTACAAACTCTACCAGTCGCAGTTCAGCAACAACAATGAGACAGCATAACGATTTCCTTCCTTTTAGTATTATTTATGAAAATCAACTCCATAATATCTAAATATGTTTTCAAAGAGATGATCCCTCCTTTTGTCATCAGTCTTTTGTTTTTCAACTTTATTTTTCTGCTGACAAAGATACTCGATATTACAAATATGATCGTAAATTACAGGATCAGCTTGTTTGATGTTCTGTTGCTGCTTATATATTCAATGCCACACTTTCTCGAGTTTGTGATCCCCATGTCTATTATGATGGCTGTTCTTCTGACCTTCTTCCGTCTGTCAAGCGACAACGAAATTGTTGCCCTTAAAGCCGGAGGCATGAGCATTTACAAACTTCTTCCTCCTGTGCTTCTTTTCTGCTTTATAGGATGTATTCTTACAGGCTTTATGACTATATATGGGCTGCCATGGGGAAGACTGTCTTTTGAAAAATTGACATATGAAGTGGCTTCATCCAATGTCAATATTGGAATGAAAGAAAGGACTTTCAATGATAACTTCAAAGGTGTCATGCTTTATACGAATAAAATTGATCTAAAGAATAAAGCGCTATTAGATATTTTTATTGAAGATCAAAGAACAAAAAATATTATCAGCACAGTTGTAGCGCCAAAAGGAGAAATGTCATGCGAACCCGATAAACTCCTTTTTCACCTGCGGCTGCATAATGGAACAATTAATCAGGTCGATATTGAGAGCAGAACAGTTCATTCGATAAATTTTGATACTTATAACATAACTCTTGATTTGAAAAAATCCGTCCCCGGGGAAAAAGGGCGGAAAGATGAAAAGGAAATGAGCATAGCTGAGCTGCGCAAGAATTTAAAAGATGCTGTAAATAAAGATGCAAAATATTATGCTTCGCTTATAGAATTCCACAGAAAATTCTCAATTCCTTTTGCCTGTTTTGCACTTGGCTTTCTTGGCGTTCCTTTGGGAGTACAGTCAAAATCCGTAAAGCGGGCATTTGGCCTGGGGCTTGGCCTGATTTTCTTTCTGCTTTACTATTTGATGCTGTCTGCAGGATGGGTTTTCGGAGAGGCCGGCTTCTATCCGCCGTTAATAGGGATGTGGATGCCGAATATTGTAACCGGAGGAATAGGGCTATATCTATTTGTAAGAACGGCTAATGACCGTCCTTTATTGATAAGCACTTTACCATATATCTTTAAAAAAATTACCTCGCGGTTTAAAAGTTAGGTAGTCGTTCACGGCTTGAAACTTGAAATTGGAAATTGGAAAGAACAGTACAAAAGCATGAAGGCCAAATTTCTAATTTCCAAATTCGACGTTCCGTGAACCCTTACAGAGTTAGTTTACTCAAAAGCTGATATTTGAGAACTTATGTCTATTATCCATAAATACCTGACCAGAGAAATTTTCAACTACCTGTTTTTTATACTGGCTGTGGTCATAAGCATATATGTAGCAGTCGATTTTTTTGAAAAGATCGACGACGTTATGGAAGCCGGACTTCCTTTTTCAAGGCTCCTTGTCTTTCTTGCCTTCAAAATTCCCTTCATAATCGCCCAAATAATACCTGTTTGTATTCTGCTGTCAGTTATAGTTGTCTTTGGACTGATGACTAAAAATAATGAGCTGATTGCTCTCAAAAGCAGTGGTGTAACTATCTATTACCTTTTAAAGCCTGTTCTTATAATTGGCCTTATACTCAGTTTATTGCTCTTTTTCATTTCAGAAGTAATAGTGCCGATAACTATGGGAAGGGCAAATGAAATATGGCTGAAAGAGGTAAAAAAAGAATCTGCTGTTATCTCCAAGGAAAAAAATATCTGGATCAAGGGTGACCGTTTAATAACACACATAACTTATTACAACCCTGCAGAAAAAGCTATTTTTGGAATAAGCATTAACGCTTTTGATGAAGACTTCAGGCTTGTAAAAAGAATTGATGCAAAAAAAGGCTTATTCAAAAACGGACAATGGTTCTTATATGAAATTATTGAGCAAAATTTAAACCAGGGAAACGGTCAGTACAGGATAACATTACATGAAGAAAAAGTTGAAAAGCTAGATTTCCTGCCTGAGGATTTAAAGAGGATAATTAAAAAGTCTGAAGAAATGAGCTTTAACGAACTTTTTAACTATATCAAGAAGGTTGAGGCTGAAGGATACGAGGCCACGATCTATATGGTGGATCTTTATGCCAAGATTGCTTTTCCCCTTGTCTGTCTAATTGTGTGCATAATAGGAGCTGGGATAGCTTTTAAAAGAAAAATCAAGGAAGGGTTGCCTGTTAACATTGCATGCGGTATAGGCATTGCGTTTCTTTACTGGATTCTTCATAGTTTCTGTGTGTCGCTTGGATATGGAGAAATGCTTTCCCCTCTGGTTGCTGCCTGGTCTGCAAACCTGATTTTTTCATGTTTTGGGATAGTTATTTTACTTAACGCCGACTGATGTAACTACTCAGGTTCACGGTTCCAAGGTTCACGGTTCAAGGTTAAAAGCCGACTAACCCTGAACCCTGAACCCTGAACCCTGAACCTAACAACCTGAATAGTTACGAAATATGCAGAAATCAAGACAACCAACCGTAAACTTTGAACCGTGAACCTAACAACCTGAGTAGTTACAGATAAATAATGATCACTCTTTATAATATTATACTTACAATAGGGATCTCCGTTGGCATTCCTCTGATAATTCCGATTGTTCTTTTGTCTAAAAAAAGGCGAAAAACATTTCTGCAAAGATTGGGGGTAAAGAGGCTCCCTGAAAATATATTATCCAAAAGCGATAAAAAGCCAATCTGGGTACATGCGCTATCGGTTGGAGAAGTTCTCTCTTCTGTTCCTCTTGTCATGAACCTAAAGGGACATTTCAAAGATAAAAGAATTGTTTTCTCAGCTTCAACCAAAACAGGCTTTGAAATCGCGGATAAGCTTTTTAAAAAAAATGTGGATTCAATATTT
>JAHIKR010000001.1 GCA_018897415.1 Pseudomonadota bacterium | reverse complement strand
TCTTGTTATTCATAATGTCCAGCAGATTTTTAAGCATTGTTTTATTTTCAATTAGTTTTTTCTGCTTGTCCTCGGCAGAGTCAATGTTCGAAATTTTTCAGCGCGAAAATACTTTGGAGAGAATTCTTGCCCATGACGAGGACAAGCAGAAAAAACTAATTGAAAATAAAACAATGCTTAAAAATCTGCTGGACATTATGAATAACCAGAAAAGGGAGAAGATCAATCTTGAACAGGAATTAATTAAGCAAATTAATATTACATCTCTTGAAAAAGAAAAGCGCTCTAAGCTCCTTGCTGATATTCGAAGTAAAAAATCCTTTGGAATAGCTGCCATCGAATCCTTAAAAAATAGTGCAAATGAGCTTGATCAAACCATAAAAGCTTTAAGCATTGAATTTAATCAGTTTAAACAAGTTGAAAAAATAAAAACAAAAAATTTTGCCTCATTTAAAGGGTTGCTTAATATGCCTGTTAAAGGTAAAATTATTTCATTTTTCGGTCATTACAAAAATACAAAATTCAATGTAAAAAATTTCAGGAACGGCATTGATATTGAAGCTGACAGAGGAGAGCCAATATATGCTGTGAGTGATGGGCTGATAATTTATTCAAGCTGGTTTAAAGGCTACGGCAATATGATTATCATAGCTCATGGAGAAAATTATTACTCTGTTTATGCACATATTGAAGAACTCTTTAAGACAAAAGGAGATAAAGTAGAAAAAGATGAAGTTATCGCCACAGTGGGAGATACAGGTTCAATAGTCGGTTCAGGGCTTTATTTTGAATTACGTCATCACGGGAAACCTATGAACCCGCTTGAATGGCTAACTTTAGGTGGATAGGCTGAAGGTGGAAGGCTGAAGGTGGAAGGGAGCTTCGGCCTTCAGCCTTCAGCCTAATACGCTATTAATTAAGGAGTAACTAAATGACTATAAAGAAAAGACGATATATTAAACTGTGGTTTGTGCCATTCATTGCAGTTATATTCTGGGTATTAGGAACTAGCTTTAACCATGATCTTTCAGCCAGCAATGAAGAAACTTATAAGGGTCTTAAATTATTTTCAGATGTAATTGAGTTAATCGAAAAAAACTATGTTGACCAAGTCGACACAAAAGAATTAATTGAAAAAGCTATTCATGGCATGGTTTTCGGCCTTGATCCCCATTCCTCATTACTTCCGCCAGAAGCCTTTGAAGAGCTGCAGATTGACACTCATGGTGAATTTGGAGGGATAGGTATAGTAATAACTATGGAAAAGAAAGTTCTTACTGTAATTTCACCTATTGAAGACACGCCTGCATATAAAGCCGGTATTGAAGCCGGAGATATAATTATTAAAATCGATGGGATATCAACCAAGGATATGATGCTCTGGGAAGCTGTAAAAAAGATGAGAGGACCAAAAGGATCTGAAGTTGTTATAACTATAGTAAGGCAAGGGGTAGCAAAACCCATTGATTTCAAACTTATTAGAGATATTATTCCAATCGAAAGCGTAAGGTCAACAGCCTTAAAACCCGGTTATGGATATATCAGGATTACTAATTTCCAGGACAACACAACAAGCGACCTTAAGCTGGCTTTAAAAGAACTTGAATCAGGCGATATTCCTCTAAAAGGACTTATTATTGATCTTCGAAACAATCCTGGCGGACTTCTTAATCAGGCTATTGATGTATCAGACCTGTTCCTTCAAAATGGTGAAATCGTATCGATTAAAGGTAGACTGAAAACGCATACAAAAATTTTCAACGCACATAAAAACAAAATAAAACATAATTATCCTATCGTAATACTTATTAACGGAGGAAGCGCCAGCGCATCGGAAATAGTAGCCGGAGCGCTTCAGGACCATAAAAGAGCTTTGGTCCTTGGCACTACATCATTTGGGAAAGGCTCAGTCCAAACCGTAGAAGCATTAAGAGATGGTTACGGCCTTAAATACACAATCGCCAGATATTACACACCCAGCGGACGATCTATACAGGCACAGGGCATTGTACCTGACATCGAAGTCAAATATAAGATCATAGATAAGGAAGCAGCCACTGACGAGGGCATGCTGAAAGAAAAGGATTTGAAAAATCATCTGGGAGCAGAGCCGATGGAAAAAGATAGCATAGAAAAAGAATCTAAGGAGCAAAAGGATCCTACGATGCATCTTCTTGAAACAAAACACGGGCCCCTTAAGATAGAAGAACTTCAATCGGATAATCAGGTTATGCGTGCACTTGAAATCCTTATAAGTTATGAAATCTTTAAAAGCATATAAAATGTTCAAGAGTTCAGGGTTCAGGGTTCAAGGTTCAAGGTTCAAGGTTCGGGGTTCAGGGTTCAGGGTTAGTGAGGGTTAACGAAAGAAAGGTAACCCTGAACGGTGAACTTTTGAACCTGTGAACGCTTACAAAATTATATATGACTAAAAAATTGAGGAAGAAAAAAAAGACATCCGGAAAGAGCAGAACTCAAAAAACACAACTTAAAAAAGCTGTCAGCGGACTATTATTTCTAATAGTTCTGGTTCTATTAGCCGGACTCCTCGCACATCAATTAGTATTGCGCAGGTCGTCGATACAATCCTTAAAACCTTCAGTAAAATCTTTGGCAAGCAAAAAGACGGCTCATAAAATACCTGTTTACGAAATCTATCCGGAAAAGGAAATACATCATAAAAAATCAATAGCTGAACCAAAGCCCTATTTAACGACTGAATTGCCAAAGGTAGCAATTATTATTGATGACATAGGATATGATAGAATAATAGCAGAAAAATTTTTAAATCTTGATGCAGTACTAACTTTCTCTTTACTACCTCACAGCTTATTTCAAGACAAAATTGCCAGGGAAGCCCATGAAAAAGGTTTTGAAACTATGCTTCATCTTCCCCTGGAACCACTTGAATACCCTTCAGTCGATCCTGGCCCAGGGACGCTTCTTATTTCGATGTCTCCTGATGAGCTCATAATACAGCTAAATAAAAATCTGGATGCTATTCCCTTTATCAAGGGCGTCAACAACCACATGGGGTCAAAAATGACCACCAGCTCAACTCAAATGTATCAAATATTTTCTATTCTGAAAAAAAGAAAGCTGTTTTTCATTGACAGCCTAACAACATCAGAAACTCTATGCAAACCATCCGCCCGCCTTTTGCAGGTGCCTTTTGCGCAACGAGATGTATTTATTGATCATATTCAGGACCCTGATTTTATCAGAAAACAAATAGATCTGCTTATCCATATTGCCCACAGGGATGGTGAAGCAATTGGCATAGCGCATCCACATATAATTACATATAACATTCTTCGCGAATTACTTCCTGAACTGCAAAAAAAAGTTCAACTTGTCCCAGCATCAACGATCGTACGCATTCCCTCATAGGTTAAATTCAGGGGCCAGGAATCGGGGGGCATAAGCGCTAAGTTAAAAATTAATTATTAACAATTGATTATTAAAAAAACCCAGAACCTTGAACCTTTGAACCGTGAACCGTTTTTAAAGGAGTTCACCCTATGTTTAAAAAACTCTTAAAGTCATCTATTGCGAAATTTTCACTTCCCGCTCTTATTATATTCATTTTATTATCTTCACCAGCCTGTAATTACAACCAGGGCGGCAATAGTGAAAGTTTTTTCAATAGCTATCCAGCAATCGCGAATACTGCTGATTCTGACATCAACTCAAATCTTGATTGGCCTCATGAAAATAGCGATCTTCTGCCTGATCCTGCCTTATTGTTCGGCAAACTGCCCAACGGCTTCAAATATGTATTAATGAAAAATACCAATCCAAAGGACAGGGTGAGCTTGCATTTGAATGTTCAGGTGGGCTCAATTCATGAAACTGACAAGCAACTTGGGTTATCTCACTTTATTGAACACATGCTTTTTTGCGGTTCAAAGCATTTCAAGCCAGGAGAACTTGTAAAATACTTTCAATCTATAGGTATGCAGTTTGGACCAGATGCAAATGCTCATACCGGGTTTTATGAAACTGTGTATGATATCCTTTTGCCAGAGGGCAATAAGAAAACCATGGAAAATGGACTTGCTGTAATGAAGGACTTTGCAGAAGGCGCCCTTCTTCTGCAATCTGAGATTGACAGAGAACGAAAGGTAATTCTGGCTGAAAAACGAACCCGCGATTCAGCATCATATAGAACATTTGTTTCAGTTATGAAGTTCTTATTGCCTGAGACAAGAATATCTAAAAGGTTCCCAATAGGTGAAAAGGAAGTTATTAAAAATGCCAACCATAATCTTTTGAAAGCTTATTATGACACATGGTACAGACCTGACAACATGATTCTAGTCATGGTGGGCGATTTTGATCAAAAACAGGCTGCCATGCTTATTGAAGAAAAGTTCTCCACATTATATGCAAGAGCACCGATACAGCAACGTCCTGATATTGGTGTGATTAACCATAAGGGGATTAAAACATTCTATCATTTTGAAAAAGAAACAGGGAAAACGACTGTAACAATAGAAGTTATAAACAAGAAAATTATAGAGCCTGATTCTGTTTTTTTTCAAAGAAAGCAGCTTTTAAAAAATATTGCAGACCAAATAGTCCAGAACAGACTTGATAAAATTGTCAGTAAAACTACCTCCCCCTTTACATCGGCTTCTATCAGCTCGGGAATCAACTTCTATCAGATAGAATCTTCTGATATTTCTGCGGAAACCAGTCCGGAAAACTGGGAAGAATCGCTTTCGCTCTTAGAAAAAACCTTAAGAAAAGCTTTAAAATACGGATTTACAAAATCAGAGTTAGAAATAATAAAGAAAGATTTTTTGTCAAGGCTGGATAATGCTGTAAAAAAAATGCCTACCCGAAATAGCAGCGTGCTATCCAGTAAGACAATTAATGACCTTAATAATGAAAGAGTTACCATGTCTCCTGAACAGGAAAGAAATCTTCTTGCCCCTATTATAAATTCCATTACCTTAAAGAATGTCCATAGCGCATTTAAAGATGCCTGGGCATCTGACCACAGGATCATAATGGTAACCGGAAATGCGGAAATTATCCCGGCCCAAAAAACACATGAAGATATAATATATGAAGTATTTGATAGAAGCAGCAGAGTTAAAGTATCGAGGCCTTCTGAAATAAAAGCTGTTGTTTTTCCTTATCTTGCCGAACCTGAGAAAAAGGGCAAAATTATTAACAGAACAGAAATACCTGACCTTGGTATTGTTCAGATAACTTTTGATAATGGTATTAGCCTTAATTTAAAACAAACAGATTTTGAAGCTGATGAAGTACTTGTTAATCTCTCTTTTGGTTTTGGAAGATCTGTAGAGCCGCAAAACATGTCAGGGCTTGCCGAACTAAGCAAAGAAGTGATTAACGAAAGCGGACTAGGTTCCCTTGAAAAAGATGAGATAAAGCTGGCAATGGCTGGCAAAAATACAAATGCAATTTTCGGTTTTGAAGAAGATCATTTTTTCTTTAAAGGTATAACTGTATCAGAAGAAGTACCTTTGCTATTTCAGCTTATATATGCTCATCTTGTTGACCAGGCTTACCGGCAGGAAGCTTATTCCTTATCCATGGAACGCTTCAAGCAACAATACCTGAAATTATCCAGCTCAATTGATGGCGCAATGCTTCTTTCAGGCATGCGTTTTCTGGCAGGAGGAGATAGCCGTTTCGGTCTTCCCAGCTACGACCTGTTCAAAAATCTGTCCCTCGAACATATCAGCGAATGGATCGATGATCCATTAAAACAAGATAAACTCGAAGTTTCAGTAGTTGGCGATTTTGATATTAATTCTGTAATTGAAACTGCAGCTAAATATTTAGGAAGCCTGCCACAAAGATCTACCTATAAAACAAATAAAATATCAGGTGCACCTAAACTCCCTTTTGGTCAATTATCTAAGATAACGGTACCGACAGAAATTCAAAAGGGTGTAGTAATAGTTGCATATCCAACAGAAGATATCTGGGATATCAACAGAACCCGACGCCTTTCTGTTTTATCAAACATTTTTTCAAATAGACTTCGTGAGATTATACGAGAAAAGCTCGGGGCAGCCTACTCCTCCACAGCATATAATAAGCCAAGCAGAGCCTATCCTGGTTATGGAGTTTTTCAGGCATTCGTCCATGTTGATCCTGATGATTCAGATTTGATTATAAAAGAAATTAAAGAAATTGCTATAGATCTGGTCGAAAAAAGAATTTCAGAAGATGAGCTCAGGCGGTCCCTTGATCCGATAATAACCAGTATAAAAGATCTTCTGCGGAAAAATGAATACTGGCTTGATACCGTTCTTTCAGGCTCTGCCAGACATCCACAGCAGCTTGACTGGAGCCGGACAATAATGCAAGGTTATTCCTCAATTACATCGGATGATGTTTCAAGAATTGCCAAAAAATATCTTGATAACGAAAAGGCAGCGACAATTATTATCAAACCTGAGAAAAACATTAAAAAATAATTGTATAATTATTGTTTAGCTCCTTTATGTCTGACACAATTTTTGCACGCAACGGATTTAAAGGTCAGGTTATTTCTTTTTTAAATCACTGGCCAGTTCTTTAATAATTGACAGAACATTACTACCTCGTTCACGTGCTATGCTATGCGCATCATCAACTATTTTACTGGCCTGTTGCTCAAGGGCTAAGTGTTCAGGTACCTGGATATTTGATTTTTGATACTGCCACACTAAAAATTTTATGGCGAGTTGAATTTCCTGTCGTCTTATAAACCCCATTTATAATCCTTATACTATGTTACCACCCACTGATCCCTGATCCCTGACTTCTGACCTCTGACCTCTGTTCTCTGACTTCTGATCTCTGACCTCTGACCACTGACCACTATCTTTTCCGGCAAACGTGAAAAATAACATCTTCCAGTACAAGTTTAGGATTCTGACCCGTGGATTTAAGGCGCAGGTCAGCTTTGCTCATATATTCAACAGAGTCAAGCAGTTCTTCTTTTGTAAATCTTTCCGAGTTAGCAAACAACTTAAAAACTGGATAAGGATTATTAGGGTTTTGGGCAATTAATAGATCTGTATTTAAACTGCTTTTTTTCGGTTTTCCTTTATTTTTATTATTCGAAGTTTCATCTTTTGAAATAATATTCTCACAATCTTCAAGCTGTTTCAATATAATACTGTCATACTCCTGTATTGCCGGCATAATACTACTTCTGAACTTATTATACTGAATACCTGTATGCCATTCTTTGCCGTAAGAGCTTTCAACAAACTCCTTGACAATCAATAATTTTCTGATTTGATTTGTTATTGCAGTAAAAATTTGAAGATAGTAAAATCCACTGGAAAGAAGAGAGTTTAAGAAAAATAATGCATCCGCTGTATTCCGCTCTGATATTGCATTTGTTAACTCATATATTGGATCGCTTTTGGTTCGTTTTAAAACATTCTGAACATCCTCAACTGTTATCTTTTTTCTATCTCCTACAAAACTAATCAGTTTTTCAAGATTGTTCACAAAAGTCCTCAGGTCAAATCCAGTCATTTCATACATAGCCGAGTATGCATTGTTATCAACTGTCTTCCCTGCTTTAGCAAGGATATTTCTCATCATTTCTTTTATAAAAGCTTCCTGGGCTATCTTATCAGATCGTTTCTCTCCTCTCGGAACAGCGCAGTCTATAACTATTCCATTATTATTAATGACCTTGTAAAGACCTCGTCTTTTGTCAACCATGTCAGTAGTAATAATAAGATGATTTCCTTTTGGGAATCCTCTCTCAACTGCCTTCTGCAATATCTTATCATTATCTTCCGGAGCTGATACAGTAAGGCCGTTATCAACACAATATTTTATAGTTTTATCAAACCATTTCTTCTCATTTAAGGTATTATCAAGTTTTAATTTTGCCTTGCCGTCAGTTCTGCATACATCTTCAAACGATAAATTTAACAGACCGAGAACACTTACAACATATTCAGCGGCTTTTTTAATTTTATTGTTTGCATATGCTTCTTCTGCCTTTTTAAGAATACTATCTGTATCGTGCTTTGAGTAGAATATCCTTGAATCACAGACAGCTATGACCTTTTCGCCGGATATTAAAGAAAATGTGTTTAACTTTTCTACAACTTCATAAATATTTTCATCTGCATCTTCAAAAGACTCATAGTTAAGAGCCCTTGATGATTTATCAGGCAAGATAGCAGCTAAAAGAATATCTAATGCTTTTTTATAAAGCAGTTCTTCCCCATAAATCAAATATACAGGAGTAAACTTATTCTTTGTCTTATCTTTTGACAGGGTCTGGAGATAATCCCCCAGTTCTTTAAATTTATACTCAGACATACTGGTTGCTGGTTGCTGGTTGTTTATTAGTTATTGGTTAACTAGTGGCTGACCGAAAACCTCCTATTTTTCGGTCAGAAATTCGAAATCCGAAGCACGCCCATTTTATAAGATTGGCCGAAACAATGACAAAAGCACAAATGCTCCAATGACAAAAACCACCGATTTCCAATTAGTTAGTTTTGGTCATTTTTTAATTTGGTATTCGAATTTGTTTCGAGTTTCGGATTTCGACCTGCCCGCAATGCCTGTGCTGGGATTAATCGCGGTCACGAAAAGTATACACTATGCCCAGATTATTATTCTGTCCATGATCATGTTGCATGGCAGGCGGGTATTCGGATTTTGCCTGAACATGACTTTCCGTTCAGGCACTAACTACTCGACCACTCGACTACTCGACTACTCGACTATTTTTACGTATTAACATAATAACGGCAATAACAGACATAGATATTCCTATTGTTTGTGAAACTGATAACAGTCCAAAAACAGGATCTCCTCTGAAATCACCACGGAACACCTCTATAAATGAACGCGTAATCCCATAGAGTAAAACATATATCCAGAATAACTGACCATCAAATTTCGTACGCCGGCGGAAAAACCAGAGAAAAAAGAAAATAATCAGATTGCTTATAGAAGAATAAAGTTGAGTCGGATGGATTGGTATTCCAATAGGTGCAAGAGTATCTGGATGGGTAAAAGTCACTGCCCATGGGAGATCACATTCTTTGCCAAAACAGCACCCAGCTGAAAAACAACCCAGCCTTCCTAAAAAATGACCTATAGATAGAGAAGGTGCTGCTATATCGCCTGTACGCCAAATAAGTATTTTGTGTATCTTTAAATAAATAAAAGCTGTGACAAATGCAGCTATAAACCCGCCATAAAAAATGAGCCCTCCACTCCATATCTTGAAAACATCCAGAGGATTTGAAAGAAAAAGCTCATAGTTTATTGCAACATAAAACAAGCGCGAACCTACGATAGCGGCAATCAGGATATAAAAACAAAGATCCATTATCTTCTCATGATCAATGCCTAGTCTTTTGGCTTCACTCCTTGCCAGCAAAATTCCGGCAAGAAATCCCATGGCAACAAAAAAACCATAAGTATGAATAACAATGTCGCCGATTTTAAATAGAATTGGATGCATATTAATACGGAAGTTTTTTAAAGAAAAAGTAATATATAAAAATAACCATCCCGATAGAAACAGCACTGTCTGCAATATTAAAAGCCGGCCAGTGAAGACTGCCTATATAGAAATCAAGAAAGTCAACAACCTTTCCGAAGCGTATTCTATCAATCAGATTGCCTATGGCGCCTCCAAGAATAAGCGCAAAACCCGCAGTAAACAATGAATATTCCCTTGGTGTTTTCTTATATAAATAGAAAATTAAACATATTGCCAATGATGAGAAAAAAATAAAAACTATGCTGCGTAAAACCGAACTCTGATTAGCCATAAACCCGAAAGCTCCGCCTGGATTATGGATATGAGTTATATTGAAAAATCCCGGGATAACTGAAACGGAATAGTGTAGAGGCATTGAATATAAGACAATGGCTTTTGTAATCTGATCAAGAATAATTACTATTCCAGCAATGACGGCGAGTTTTAAGTATTTGTTCTGCATAAATTTATCGCTCTATGCTCTCTGCTCTATGCTCTACGCTCTATGCTCTATGCTGACAAGTTCCTCCAGCGCTTTTTCACACCTACTGCAAATAGCTGGACTCTCAGGATTTAAACCAACAGAAGGATCGTGTATCCAGCAACGTTCACATTTATCAGAGCTTGCAGGCTCAACTACTATAGCGAGCCCTTCTATATCCGAGCTTTCATAAGCTTTATCCAGTTTTTCTCCTTTAACAAGAGAAGCCCCTGAAACAATAAATATGGTCCTCAAGTCTTTTTCATAAGGATACAGCACGTTATACAGTTCTTCATTCGCACTGATTGTCACAACTGCATCAAGAGAATGACCTATTTCCTTTTTTGCCCTCGCTTCTTCAAGAGCCTTTGTCACTTCACCTCTAACTTTAATTATAGTATTCCATTTTTGCGCCAGTTTTTCATTTTTCCATCTCTCATTTACTTCTGGCAGAGAAGAAAGATGAACGCTAGATTCTTTTTCTTTGATATCTGGCATAAACTTCCAGACCTCTTCTGCCGTAAAAGAAAGTACAGGAGCCATAATCCTGACAACAGTATCCAGTATTGTGTAAATTACCGTCTGAGCACTTCTTCGTTCAATCGATTCCGGAGGTGATGTGTAAAGTCTGTCCTTAAGGATATCCAGATAAAAAGCAGAAAGATCAAGAGTACAATAATTATAAAGCGCATGGTATATAACATGGAACTCAAAAATTTCATAAGCTTTCAGAGTTTTCTCTATGAGGCCCTGTATCCCGTGCAAAGCAAACTTATCAATATCGGGCATTGACTCATATGGCACTTTATCTGTTTCAGGATTGTAATCATATAAATTGCCGAGCATAAATCTACAGGTGTTTCTGATCCTCCTGTATGAATCGCTTAATTGTTGTAAGATGTTTTCAGAAATCCTTATATCATCCCTGTAGTTAGATGCAGAAACCCAGAGACGAAGAATTTCAGCCCCATATTTATCAATAACTTTTTGGGGAGCCACAACATTGCCAAGCGATTTGGACATTTTTCTTCCTTCTGCATCAACAACAAAACCATGAGTTAATACCGACTTGTAAGGAGCTCTGCCTCTTGTACCAACGGCTGTTAAAAGTGAGCTGTGAAACCAGTCTCTGTGCTGATCGCTTCCTTCCAGATAAAGATCAGCGGGCCATTTTAAATTCGAGCGCTGTTCGAGAACTGCCGCATGGCTCACACCTGAATCAAACCAGACATCCAGGATATCTGTTTCTTTTATAAATTTATTATACCCGCATTTTTGACACACAGCGTTCTGCGGAAGAAACTCCCCGGCTTGTTTTTCAAACCAGATATCTGCTCCATGCTTTTCAAAAAGTTTTGAAATCTGATTGACTGTTTCCTGATTTATGAACAGGGACTCACATTTTTCACAATAAAATACAGTTATAGGCACACCCCATGCTCGTTGCCTGGACACACACCAGTCCGGACGATCTTTAATCATTCCGTAAATTCTTTCTCTGCCCCAGTTTGGAATCCATTCAACCCTGTCTATTTCATCAAGAGCTTTCTCTCTTAAGCCTGTCTTGTCCATAGATATAAACCACTGTGGAGTTGCTCTGAATATAACGGGCTGCTTGCAACGCCAACAATGGGGATAGGAATGCGAAATTGATTCCTGAGCAACAAGTACTCCCGAATCCTTCAATTTATCAATAATACCATTGTTGGCTTTAAATACGAACTGGCCTTTAAAGAACTCTACATCATCAGTAAAACAGCCTTTTTCATTTACCGGAGAATAAGGATCTAAATCATATAAAAGCCCGATTTCATAATCCTCACGACCATGTCCAGGAGCAGTATGAACGCATCCGGTCCCGGCATCCAGTGTAACATGAGAAGCAAGGATAATAAGAGATTCCCTGTTATAGAGAGGATGACGGCATCTTTTATGCTCAAGCAATGCTGACTCAATTTCGGTAATAATAGAAAAATCAGAAATACCGAAAATTTTCATACAGCTTTCAACAAGATCTTTTGCAAGAATAAAAACCTCATCATCTCCTGCTTCAACGGCAGCATAAACAAAATCAGGATGAAGCGCCACAGCAAGGTTTGCAGGTAAAGTCCATGGAGTTGTTGTCCATATTATTATATTGACCTTTTTATCTTTGAACGCTTGGATTCCAAGATCGTCTATTAAAGGAAATTTAACAAATATCGAGGGTGAAGGCTCGTCATGATATTCGATTTCTGCTTCCGCAAGAGCTGTCTTACAACTGCAACACCAGTGTATAGGTTTCTTACTTCTGAAAAGGCTGTTATCCAGAGCAAACTTGCAGCACTCCTGTGCAATTATGGATTCATACTTGTAATTCATCGTCAAATAAGGGTTGTCCCATTCGCCCATAACACCAAGACGCTTGAACTCTTCACGCTGGATATCAATATATTTTTCTGCATATGACCGGCACAACTTGCGGAAATCGGCCTGAGAAATATTTTTCTTGTTTGCTCCAAGCTCTTTGTCAACATTATGCTCAATAGGAAGTCCATGACAGTCCCAACCCGGCACATAAACAGCATCAAAACCTGACATTTGCCGTGAACGCACAATGATATCCTTCAGGATTTTATTAAGAGCTGTGCCAATATGGATATTGCCATTTGCGTATGGAGGGCCATCATGCAGGATAAACATTTCTCGCCCTTTGGAAGCATCTCTTATCTTATCATACAAACGGCACTCTTCCCATGATTTCAACTGTTCCGGCTCGCGCTGGGCCAGATTAGCTTTCATGGGAAACTTTGTAACCGGAAGGTTGAGTGTCTCCTTATAGTCCATGCATCCTCCATAATCGATTTTATTTTCAAAGTTTGAGAATTACTTATAAAACTGCTGCGTGTCAAGGAAATGATTGGTCGAGAAGGAAAATGGTCGAGTAGTTGAGTGGGAAAATGGTCGAGTGGTTATTAAATCTTCACATCTATGCCAACCGGGCAGTGATCAGATCCGTAAATATCATTATCAATAAATGCGTCTTTGATCAACCCTTTATCAATAATATTCTGTGTAACAAAGAAGTAATCAATACGCCAGCCAGCATTATTAGCCCTGGCATTGAACCTGTATGTCCACCATGAATACTTTATTTTATCTGGATAAAAATATCTAAAAGTATCAACATAGCCGTTATTAATTATTCTGTCCATCCAGTCGCGTTCAATCCTCAGAAAGCCAGACCTTTTTTCATTTGCTTTTGGATTTTTCAGGTCAATCTCATTATGAGCGGTATTGAAATCGCCGGCTATTATCAAGCATTTTCCCTTATCCTTATAAGCATCAATATATTCAAAAAAATCCCTGTAAAAATCAAGTTTGTACTGAAGTCTTTCTTCGCTCATCTGTCCGTTTGGAAAATATATATTAAAAAAAATGAAGTCCTTAAAGTCCATTTCAATAATACGGCCCTCATTATCATATTTTGATATGCCTATACCGTATTTGATATCTTGTGGTTTTATCCTTGTATAGATGCCGATACCGCTGTATCCTTTCTTGACAGTGGAAAAAGACCAGTATGATTCATATCCTTCAATATTTTTTATTTCATCTGTAAGCTGATGTTCCTGAATCTTTGTTTCCTGTATAGCAACAATGTCTGCATCCATATTCTTTAAAGATTTATGAAAATCTTTCTTAATTACAGCTCTAAGGCCATTAACATTCCACGAAATCATCTTAATATTGTTTTCGCTCATCATTAACTCCTAAGTCCCTTCCACCTTCAGCCTTCTACCTTCCACCTTCAGCCTTCAGCCTTCAGCCTTAAACCTTCGCCCTTAATTGCTTTAACTCTTTCCAAAACCGGTGGATGTGAATAGTTCAAAAAAACATAAAACGGATGCGGAAGAAGATTAGAAAGATTGTGAACCGAAAGCTTTTTCAGCGCATTAACCAGAGATAGTGGATTTTTTGTGGTTTCAACAGCAAAATTATCCGCATCATATTCATTCTTGCGAGAAAGCATTTGTATAAATATCCCAATAAAAAAATCTATTGGGGAGTACAGCATGCTAAAAAAAATAAGTCCGGCATAAACGGATTTATGTTCCATGTAAAATGCATCGAAAAGTCCCTGATAGGAAACAAATACAGACAATAAAAAAAACATTATCCCCATCTGGATCACACCGATCAATATTCTCTGCAATATATGTTTTTTCTTGTAATGCCCCATTTCATGTGCAAGCACTGCCACTAACTCATTTACAGTGTGCTGATTAATTAATGTATCAAACAAAACAATCCGCTTGTGCTTGCCAAAACCTGTAAAAAAAGCATTGGACTTGGCGGAACGTTTAGAGCCATCCATTACAAAAACATTTTCAAGGGAGAATTTTATAGAACGCGCATACGACATGATAGCATCTTTCAGATCTCCATCTTCAAGAGGATTGAATTTGTTGAAAAGAGGCATAATCCATGTTGGTGCAATAAATTGAATAACCAGCATAAATATTGTTACTGCTATCCAGCAATACAGCCAGGCATTTGCCCCGGCATATTCAAAGAAAGCAAGTATTCCTGCTAAAAGTGGCGCTCCAAGCAGGACTGACAACAAAAATCCTTTTACTATGTCCATTATAAATGTGGACCATTTAGTCTTATTAAATCCAAAACGCTCTTCAATAACAAATGTAGAATAAATGCTGAAAGGCAATGACAAGATTGCTTTAAATAAGAGCAACAAGCCTATGTATAACAGGCCTGTGATGATATAATTAAAATTCCAGGATCGTACCCATTGATCTATTACTGGAAAGCCCTTCCCGAACCAGAATATCAGGATTAATAACATATTGAAAGATGATGTAATCCATCCGAATTTTGTATTAACACGCAGATATTCCTGAGACTTGCGATAACTGTCTGCGTCATAATATCCTTTGAATGATTCAGGGAACTCGGTCTTCAAGCTCCTCAGATTCAGTATATCAGCCAGTCCACTTAATATAAAGTCAACAACAATTGCGGCCAGAATAATTATAGTAATGAAGTTCATAAATTTATTTCAGTTAAAGAGTATTTTTTCTTTGCATAGCGTTAATCCCCCCTGAAAAACCGAACAAATGATCGGGAAAAAGGCTCCTTCCCAATCAGTATATCCCATGCGAACCTGGTCAATATCCTTTTTTCGGGTTCAAGTTTTTTTTCTTTTACAAATTTAGACAAAAGAAAGTAAGATATGCCAGTAGAAGGAAGAAGAAAACTGTCTGTCAGCATATAAATTGTCTTTCCGATTAGATTCTGGAAATAAAGTTTTTTTTTCAATTTAGCAAAATAAAGCCTTTCAAGGCCATCTTTCTGAAAACCTCTTTTTTTAATTGCTTTTGCTAAAAGTTCTGCCGCCCATAAATTAGTATAAAGGCCACCATTAATTAACTGCGCACCAAATACATGCCCTCCAAGGCATGCAATACCATCTGATACAGCATTTTTTGCTGAAGTGACAGGCACACTAAGGCTGCCTGCACTGCCTTCAACTATTCGTGATCTCCAATTTTTTGGCAGGCATCTCTGTATATTAGGGTTGTTATCAATATGCTCGAATAAAACCGGCAGTGTAGCGCCTTTCCCCAAAGTCATTACTGTAAGTGTATCACGCCTTGGAATCAAATCTATTGTATGGATCTGCCCTCCCCCGACAAAAAATTTATGGAGCGTCTGGTACTTTGGAAGCCATTTTCCC
>JAHIKR010000216.1 GCA_018897415.1 Pseudomonadota bacterium | reverse complement strand
TAAAGCTGAAGGGCAGTCTGCAATCGATGGCCTAAATGGCAAAGAGCTAAAAGGAAGAGCGCTTAACGTGAATGAGGCTCGCCCTCGCACCGAAAGTCGCGGTAGTAGAGGAGGATACGGCGGTGGCAGAGGAGGACAAGGCGGTAGTAGAGGAAGACAAGGCGGTGGCCGTAGCTTCTAATCATCGACATTCAACATATATAACTATGATCATATAAAATTTCGCCTAACACATATGAGCCTTTCCGTGTCAACAGGCAATAAAAAGTTAATGAGATAAAGCTTAAACTTTTCCCTTTTGCTATTTTAACAAGTAAACTCACTGACTTAAATTCTAAATTAAGTAATATATCTGCTACAAACACATATTGAGGGTCTCTTATACAGCATAGCTGCCGGCAACTTAGGGGACGCGGCAACTTAGGGGACGGGCAACTTAGGGGACGTCCATTGTATTATAACTTTCTCCTCAGGGGGTAAATTGGCAGGTCTATGAAATTAGAAAAGAGATAATTCACAATTAATTTTCAAACCTTAAACAGCGAGGGTTTAGCTATGAAAGAGAAAGAAATCGGTTTTGTTTCCAACTACTTTAGCAAAATATCGGTCGCTGCCGTCGAGATAACGGACGGAACAATTTCAGAGGGGGATAATCTCCATTTTTTAGGGAAAACAACAAATTGTGAGTCCACAGTAGATTCTATGCAGATAGAGCACAAATCTGTAATAGAGGCAAAGAAAGGCGACAGTATTGGCTTAAAGGTAGCTGAAAGGGTAAGAAAAGGGGACAGGGTATATAAAATAGTCGCGGATTAATTCATAACTTATACGGTGAATTCAAGTTCCAAGTGCACAAAACGTTGCCCTACTCTAAATTATCAAAGTAGCCTAATCTCAATCTATAATGTTAGAGAGCCAAAAATGACAAACTCGTAAAAAGTCAAAAAACGTATTTTTTGTCATTCCGGCGAAAGCCGGAATCCAGTATTTTCAGATAGTTGCAACTTCTATGGACTCCGGTTTTCACCGGAGTGACGACTTTTTACGAGAGGATCAAAAATGACAAAAGCGCAATTTTCAAAAAAAATTATTATTGCTGAGCTGATAGGATTCATCCTTGTCATCACGATATTGTGGCTGGACGAATTGCTTGATTTACCTCACATGTTTTTGGGAGCTCCTGCTACACCAATAAATTTAGTGGAAAGCATTTTTGAAACAATAATAACACTGCTATTGGCTGCCTTGGTTACCTTCTCAACCCACACTTTGCTCAAAAGAATAAGGTATCTGGAAGGAATCCTTCCGGTATGTTCATTCTGCAAGAAGATCCGAGCGGATAATCGCTGGGTTCCTATTGATAGCTACATAAGAGATCATTCGGAAGCTGACTTCTCTCACAGCATATGTCCTCAATGTGCCGCAGAGCATTATGGTGATGTATTGGATTCGAAAGAAGCCAAAAGGGAAAAGTATTATGGCGATAAAAAAGTGGGATAGTCCACCGGCAATGCAGAGTGGAGATTAAAGAGAATTAAAATGCCCTTCCCCCGAGCAATCACAACCGTACGAGATGCTGTTTGTGCTGTTCTTAGAATTCACCCACTTCAGGGTGGCCAGGTTCATACTTCCATGGTTGGTACGGCCTGGTGCATTGTAGAAAACAGGTATCTGGTTACTGCGCACCATATATTTAACGGCGGCCAAAGAAGAGGCCCAGATGACCGGTTCTTTGTTTTCTCGGTGCCCCAAAACGGCCTTCAAGTATTTCACGTTCCTGTTGTCTCCTTCCCCCTTGAAGACCCTTCTAATGATATGGCTATAATTGAAATTGACCCTTCCAGAGACCCCAACTTTTCTATAAGCAGTGTTCCTGTGACTTTCAGGCCCCATCAAGACGGAGAAAAGGTACTTACTTTTGGTTTTCCTGCCCCCAAAGTAAGTCAAACTCAAATTGACCAAAATCTTAATTGGTTAGGAGGAAATCTTTTTTTAAAGGGGCATGCCAACGAAGGTATCATATCTGGCCAATTTGAAATCCAAGGCCAGCTTATTTATGAGCTAAACGTTGGCTGGTATCAGGGCGAAAGTGGTGGGCCAATTTTCAGTTTAGATCCCATTGCTGCTTTTTCTATAATGCAGCAATATCGAAAGGTTAGCTCAGAGCATGGTGTTGTAGCAGGCCCACATCAAGGACGAGCTTTGAATTTAATTGAAAATTCACTTCGGCAACTTGGGGCAAATATCATTTGACACTGACTAATTACTTAATTCTGAATTTTGTGCTTTTTCCGGCAAAAAACAATCTACGCTAATGAAATGAGACTATGAATATAGGAACATCCTTGGCTCCAAACATAGACCACTATAATCGTAGGATTTCCTACCTGAGGGTCTCTGTCACAGACCGATGCAATCTTCGCTGCATCTATTGCTTGCCGGTAAAAGATCTGAGGCTTCTTGATCATGCTGAAATTTTGAGCTACGAAGAAATCCTGGAGGTCGTTATAGCCGGCACCGAATGCGGAATTAGGAAAGTGCGTCTGACAGGTGGCGAACCCCTGGCCCGTAGAAACTTTGTCCAGTTCGTTGCATCCGTGTGCCGGATACCCAAACTCGAGGATGTCAGCATTACCACAAATGGCGTGCTTTTAAAGGAAAGAGCCAAAGAAATTTTTGACGCTGGCGTTCATCGCATCAATATCAGCCTTGACACACTTCACCGTTTGAAATATGCCAAAATTACGGGATATAATTGCTTTGATGAGGTCTGGGAAGGGCTTAAGGAAGCTGAGGCAGTTGGCTTTTCGCCTATCAAGATCAATGTGGTGGCTATCAGAGGTCTAAATGATGATGAATTCCCTCGACTTGCCGAGTTATCTGTGAAAAAGCCTTATCACGTTCGGTTCATCGAGTACATGTCGATCGGGCATGATAGCCAGTGGAAGCCTGAAAAATATATCTCTTCAGATGAAATCAAATCCAAACTCAAGTGTATTGGTCCCCTTCACAGAATTCCGCGTGCAACCCACGACGGCCCAGCCGAGAGATATCGCTTTGAATCAGCAAGAGGCGAAATTGGTTTTATCAGCGTTCTCAGCCACCGCTTCTGCCCTACTTGCAACCGCCTGAGACTCACAGCCGACGGCAAACTTCGCCCCTGCCTTTTTGCCGACAATGAAGTAGACGTCAAGACGCCTATAAGAAATAGATGTACCCGGCAAGATCTGAAGGAACTGTTTCGGAAAACTATCGCCAAAAAACCAAGGCAGCACCACACCAAGATACCGGATAGTAGAGACTGTCTCCGTCCCATGTATGCCATCGGAGGATAGCGCGCGGCATGAACTTTGGCAGATTTTAACCACAGCTACAGCCAGGACCACAGTTGTCTGGACTTTCAGTACTGCAGCTACAGCCTCCAGCCGCGGTTGCCAGTTCTTGAGCGTTAGGCTCTCGGACTCCGACAATCTTGACATCAAAATGAAGACGCTGACCAGCCAGCGGATGGTTAAGGTCAACGGTCACAGTATCATCTTCAACTGTTTTTACAACAATCACTATAGGGCCGTTAGGGCTTTGTGCTTGAAATTTCATACCTGGTTTTATATCTCTACTGGCAGGAAACTGGCTAAGAGGAATTTCATGCAGAAGATCTTCTCTTGGCGGGCCATAAGCATCATCTGGCTCTACAGTTATATTGGCGCTGTCGCCTGCCTCCATTCCCATGAGCTCTTTTTCAAGCCCTGGAATTATCTGGCCGGTACCGGTAATAAAGCTAAGCGGATTACCTGCTCGAGAACGATCGACCTCTTCTCCTGAGTCAAGACTTAGACAATACTCGATAGCTACAAATAGATTTTCTGCAATTTTCATAATTATTCTCCTGTAAAAAAGTCTTTTCACTTATTTGTATGACGTCGTTCAAAGAATTTTTCAAAGATCTCAAAGTAAGGACTGGCTTTCTTAAGAATCTGTTGTTTCTGAACATTCATCACTAAAAATGGTTGAGATTTGATTGCGTCCCCTTTGCTTTGAAAGATACATTGCCTTGTCTGCCCTTTGAACAAATGTTGATATTCTTTCGCCCGGGCAATATTGTGCAACTCCTATGCTGATCGTCATTGATATGGATTCTCCTGATTGAGGTGAAAATTTTTCATTTTTTATGGCGTCCTTTATCCTCTCGGCAACAGTCATAACCTCATCCCTGCTTGTTTCAGGGAGTATAACAGTAAATTCCTCTCCCCCGTATCTGTATGCGGTATCCATCTTTCTGAGGCATGATTTAATTACCTTCCCGAACCTGGCAAGAACCTTGTCACCTTCCATGTGACCATAAGTATCATTATAATGTTTGAAATAATCAATATCCATAAACAGAAGCGTAAGGGGATGATTGTAACGTTTGGATCTGTCAACCTCTGAATCCAGTTGTTTATAAAAGTATCTGGAATTATAGAGTGTTGTCAGGCCATCCGTTATTGCAAGCTCCTGAAGTTTCTTCAGCATTAAGGTGCGCTCTTTTGCGATCTGCCGCTCTTTTAAAACTCTTCTCAGCCTTAGCAGAAGCTCTTCAAAACGTATCGGCTTAGATACAAAATCGCTTGCACCCTTGTTGATTGCTTCTTCATAAGAATAATCACCGACATAGCCTGTTATAACAATTACATCTGTATCATAACTATTTTTTATAAGGTCAGTCAGTTCGAGGCCGCTCATTCCTGGCAGCCTTATGTCGGTTATAACGACATAAATGGCATTTTTCTTTAATATTTCAAGTGCTTCTTCTGCACTTGAAGCCTTGAATGACTTATAACCAGCCATGCCAATAAATTCATGGATAGAATTTCTAATATTAGGCTCGTCATCGACAATTAAAATACTGGTGTCTATTTTTGATTGTTTGATCATCATTTACTAAATAATATCAAAATGCGTGCAAAAGGTCAGAGTTGACACATTGAGAGATAATTTGATAGAAGTGTTTTTTCTTTTTACATATATTCAATTTACCATATAACTATAACCTGAATTTTGCAAGCGTCGAGTTTGCCGAAGATACAAGGCGGCAAGGACGAAGATGAAAAATATACGAAATTTCAGCATAATAGCTCATATTGATCATGGCAAGTCGACTCTGTCAGACCGCCTTATACAGGCTACAGGTGTTATTTCGGAACGAAATTTTCAGGATCAGATTCTCGACACAATGGATATAGAGCGAGAAAGAGGCATCACTATAAAGAGCCAAACAATTTGTCTCCCGTA
This sequence comes from Pseudomonadota bacterium, assembly GCA_018897415.1. Lineage (GTDB taxonomy): Bacteria > Desulfobacterota > Desulfobacteria > Desulfobacterales > ETH-SRB1 > B13-G4. The sequence continues at coordinate 5,151 of JAHIKR010000216.1, read as the reverse complement.
CCAGGCAAAAGACGGTCAGACATACTTCTTAAACCTTATTGATACGCCTGGACATGTTGATTTTACCTATGAAGTTTCGCGTGCTCTATCTTCATGTGAAGGCGCTCTTCTGCTGATAGATGCCAGTCAGGGTGTTGAAGCACAAACCCTGGCTAATCTTTATCTTGCTCTGGAACACGACCTTGAAATTATTCCGGTAATAAATAAAATAGATTTGCCATCTGCCGATATTGAAAGAACAAAAATCCAGATTAGCGACGATTTGGGCTTAGATCCGGAATCGGCGATTCTTACCTCAGCCAAAGAAGGTATTGGCATAGAAGATGTGCTTGAAGGAGTGGTTAACAATCTTCCGCCGCCCTCTGGAGATCCAGAGGCACCACTAAAGGCCCTGATTTTCGATTCCGATTACGATTCTTACAGGGGTACTATAGTACATGTTAGAATCTTTCAGGGTAAAATAAAGCCGGGCGACACTATAAAGTTCATGTCAAATAATAATATTTATAAAACTGAGGAGGTAGGAATATTCCAGATTGAAAGAATACCTCAAAAGGAAATCTCAGCAGGCCAGGTAGGTTATATTATTGCAGGGATAAAAACAGTAAGTGACACCAAATGCGGTGATACAATTACGTTAAAAAACCGGCCATGTGAAACCCCATTGCCTGGATTCAAGATTGAAAAACCTGTTGTATTTTCCTCAATATACCCGGTAGCATCTGATGGATACGAGGAACTGGCCACTGCAATGGAAAAGCTTAAATTAAACGATGCTTCTTTGATTTATGAAAAAGATACGTCGACAGCTCTGGGTTTTGGTTTTCGCTGCGGATTTCTGGGGCTTCTTCATCTTGAAGTAGCGCAGGAAAGGCTTGAGCGTGAATACGATCTTTCTCTGATTCTTACGGCTCCGTCTGTAAGGTACAAGCTAATAATGCAGGACGGTTCATCCAGGATAATCGACAATCCGTCATTATATCCGGATCCATCGGGAATTGATAAAACTCTCGAGCCATTCATCCGGGCCTCAATAATAACACCAGATCGTTATATGGGAACGGTTATGAAGCTGTGCCTTGAAAGACGAGGGATTAATACCACGTATCAATATCTTACTAATAACCGTCTGGATATGATTTTTGAACTTCCCCTTGCTGAAGTTATTTATGACTTTTACGATAAACTAAAATCATTAACTCAGGGATATGGATCATTTGACTATGAAATAATAGATTACAGAGAGACAGATCTTGCAAAACTTGATATTCTGATAAATGGCGACCGTGTAGACGCATTATCTCAGCTGGTTCACAAAGACAGGGCTGTTGAACGGGCAAGATTTGCATGTAAAAAACTAAAAGATGAAATTCCTAGACAGATGTTTAAAATAGCCATACAGGGTGCAATCGGCGGTAATATTATCTCACGTGAAACCATTTCAGCTTTAAGAAAAGACGTAACAGCAAAGTGCTATGGCGGAGATATAACGCGAAAACGCAAGCTCCTCGAAAAACAGAAAAAAGGTAAAAAAAGAATGAAGATGGTGGGAAAAGTCATGATTCCACAGTCTGCATTTCTTTCAATATTAAAAGCAGATAAAGATTAGTTAGTTAATATTGAAGATTGAAGATTGAAGATTGAAGATTTGTGGTATCGCTTCGCTTTATCATTTTAAATGAACTACCCCCGCAGCAAGCTACGGGGAATTAAATCCTATTTTTGATTAAAATTAATAAGATTCCTTCAATATTCAATTGTCAATATTCAATTGTCAATTTACTTTCGGATTAGGAGGTTATATGGGGCAGACCGTTGCTGAAAAAATATTTGATTCCCATTTTGTGGACAACCCGTCAGGAGATATTCATGTTATCAGTCTTGATGCTGTTTTCTGCCATGAAATAACAACACCTGTTGCAATAAATGATCTGGTAATCCGGAATAAAGACAGGGTGTTTGATCCTGATAAAATTAAAGCTGTGATTGACCACGTTACTCCTGCAAAGGATTCAAAAACAGCCATGCAGGGTAAAATTTTAAGAGATTGGGCCAGGCGCCACAATATCAGGGATTTCTTTGACATAGGCAGAAACGGAGTATGTCATGCGATTTTTCCTGAAAAAGGTTTTGTTCGTCCGGGATATACCGTAATCATGGGCGACTCCCACACTTGCACCCACGGCGCATTTTGCGCATTTGCAGCAGGCGTTGGTACAACCGATCTTGAAGTTGGAATTTTAAAGGGTGTATGTGCATTTAACTATCCCTCGACAATTAAAATCAACATAGTCGGCCAGATGCCCGAAGGCGTTTATGCAAAGGACGTAATTCTTTCCATAATCGGAAGACTCGGCGTAAATGGCGCAACAAACAAAATTATTGAATTTGCGGGTTCTGCTGTGGATGCAATGAGCATGGAAGGTAGAATGACTTTATGCAATATGGCAATAGAAGCAGGGGGGACTTGCGGTATCTGCTATCCGGACATGACAACCGTTGAATACCTGTGGGAATTTATTAAAGACAAATATCCAACAAAAGAAAAAGCTCTTGAGGAATTTAAGAAGTTTTCTCCTGATCCGGATGCAGAATACCATGATGTTATTGAACATGATGTAAGCAGGCTGGAACCTATGGTTGCTTTCGGATATAAGCCCGATCAGGTAAAACCTGTAAGGAAGATGGAAAAGATAAAGGTAGATCAGGTTTACATAGGGTCATGTACAAACGGAAGAATTGAAGATCTAAGAATTGCCGCTCAAGTACTGAAAGGCAATAAGATAAGTGACTCTGTCCGGGGCATTGTATCTCCTGCAACTCCAAAAATTTTCAGACAAGCAATGGATGAAGGTATTCTTAAAATATTTATGGACGCCGGTTTCTGTGTGACAAACCCGACCTGCGGAGCATGTCTCGGCATGAGCAATGGCGTGCTTGCGGAAGGAGAAGTATGCGCGTCAACAACAAACCGTAATTTTAACGGCCGGATGGGCAAAGGCGGAATGGTGCACCTTATGAGTCCTGCTACAGCAGCAGCATGCGCTATCTCGGGATATATTACAAATTCAAGCTTATATAAATAGTGAGGCAGGGAGAAAAATTATGAAAGGTTTCAGTGGCAAAGTGCTATTCCTCGACAGATCAGATATCAATACAGATGAAATAATTCCTGCAAAATACCTTACGGAAATTTCCAAGGAAGCGCTTAAGCCACATCTTTTAGAGGATCTACAACTGGATGTATTCACTCGGAAAAAGGATATTAAAGGAAAAAGCGTAATCATAACCAGGGCTAATTTCGGATGCGGTTCCTCCAGAGAGCATGCGCCATGGGCACTCGAAGTAAACAACATCAACATGGTAATCGCTGTAAGTTTTGCAAGGATATTCCGGCAGAATATGTTCAACTGCGGGATGATGGCAGTGGAACTGCCCGGCCAGACTATAGATCATCTTTTCCAGCTCTTTTCAGGCAAAGAGACACTCATCGAAACTGATCTTGAAAAAAATGTATTTATTCTTAAAGCTGACGGGCTTGAAGAAGAAGTGGGCTTTTCAATCTCCGACTTTGACCGCGCACTTGTTGCGGCCGGAGGTTGGGTGGAATATGCTGATGCTAAATATTAACCCGGTTTTGCCTTCCACCTGACACACAGCGTCGGCACTCTGAAATAAAACAAGCATTTCAGCCTGCACGTATCCCCTCTGTCAACGCTTCAGCCATGACATTACTGTCACTCGGGGTCAGCGTGGATCGCTAATCCTTCTCTGTATGGCTCTTTCATCCACTAAATCTTGCCGGTTTTGACCGGCGACTTAGTGCCTTGGTGGCTGAACGGTTACGATTTTTCTTTACAAAGGCATTATTTTAAAATATTTTCCTTTTTCGATATTCAAAAACACGCTTTAATTTCCTTAAGTCAACAGTATTGCCCTGTGGAGAGGAGTTGGGCACTTAATCGTTTTTAAAAGGAGATAATACCCATGAAATCAGTCTTTTTTGCTTTTATGATACTGCTAATAACGGTTTGCCTTTTGCCAGCAGCGACAATTGAGGGCCAGGAGGCTGTTTCACTGAAAGTCGCAGACGCTGTAATCTGCGAGGATGTGGTTGACCGGACCCCAGTTGATGCGGGCAACAGTTTCAGGGCATCAGTAGGTAAGCTTTGCTGTTTTACCAGAATTACGGGTGCTCAGGAACCGACCGGGATTACTCATGCGTGGTATTTTGGCGAGACGCAGTGGGCTTGGGTAACCTTGAAAGTTGGTTCTGCGAGCTGGCGAACCTGGAGTTCGAAAGTGATTCAACCCCATCAGGCTGGATTATGGCACGTGGATGTACTCGGCCCAGATGGCGAGTTGCTGCAGACTCTTGAGTTCGAAATCACGCCATAAGCCGTAAATAGAAAAGGGACCGAATAGATGGATGTCATGATTGGAGACATGGGGCAAGGATAGGAACCTGGTTTTGCAAGGAACCGTCGCCGACACTTAATTTCCGAATTTGTTTGGCAAACAGTCTTTACATCGGATTTCAAAAAAGGAGGTGAGATACAATAAGCAGCAATGAATCCCTTGAGCAAGCATTGATGCTCAAGGTGAAAAAATAATTTCTAATTAAGGAGACAAGCAATGAGGACTCTTAGTAGATCAATACTGGTACTGGCATGTCTGCTGTCGCTGTCACTGATAGTTCTGAGCGGCTGCGAACAGGCGGAAGAAGCGAAAAAAGCCGCCGTCGAATTAATGACGGATACAGTCGATAAAGCACAGAAGGCAATTGGAGAAGTGACCGGCAACACCGGCGAATCCGAGGATGAAGGCAAGAAAGAAGATGCTGAGTCCGCCGAGGACGAAGTCAAGAAAGAGAAAGAAGATACTGAGCCCACCGAAGAGAAAGCTACCGAAGAAAGTGAATAAACTAATAAAATGAGGAGATAAAACATGAAGTGCCCAGCATGTAACGATGTAAACCTTGTAATGTCTGATCGCCAGGGTGTAGAAATAGATTATTGCCCGGAATGTCGTGGCGTTTGGCTGGATCGTGGCGAATTAGACAAAATAATCGACCGTTCCAGCGCACCACCAACGCAACAGAGGTACGAAAAAGAAGAGTCAAAGCAACATACCCATGATTCGCGAGATTAT
>JAHIKR010000215.1 GCA_018897415.1 Pseudomonadota bacterium | reverse complement strand
GCAACACGGAGCTTCACTGAAAATTGTAAACAATCAGAGAGAGATTAATAATTATAATTTTTTAAGACTCAGTGTAATTCTGTGTAAATCTGTGGCAAAATATCACAAAATTTAATGGAGTTTATTCAATATGAGATTTCTTAAAGGAATCATAATCAGTACTGTAATGATAGGCATATTATTAGGATTTTCCCTTGAATCCTCAGCAGTGCCTAACCTTCAGATTTATATACCGGGCGCAACATATGAAGATGAAACCTGGGTTATTGATAAATACGATTTTGAACTATGGGTTATAGGAGCTAATGATATTTTGGAAGATGTTAAATTTGCCGCTGCAGTTCCAACAAATCAAGATGGCTCCATAGAGGTCACGTGGATTGATAATGGTAGTGGTAATTCATACCCCGATTATGCCCCCGCTGGAAATAATACTTTGACCTTTTCAGAATCATTAGTTGATAGGGTTGGCACACAGTATGATTATCCATATTATTTGAACTACTTGCATAATATTTCCATTTCGACTGCTGATCCTAAACCCACTCCTGATCCTACTTCTTATGGTTTTGGTGATAGTATTGATGATTATCCTCTTTATGCAGAAGGTGATGATACACATATACCGGAAGGCGGGATTTTTCCAACTGATTTTTATGAGTATTATATTGGCGGGTTTGTACCAACTGCCTTTGATAAAGATACCAACCCTGTATATAATTATGATCCGGATGAGGGGTTTGACCCAGTTACAGAGATCGGAACTGATTTTAAAAGCGGCATGATCAAGAAATTTTCCATAAAAGTCAATGGATATACGATGGTGGATTTTGTGGCTTATGGCTATTATTTAAATACTTCTAAAAAAAGATGTAGTACTCTTAATAATACTATTAACCCATATTCGCATGGTGGCGCAATGGTCGTTCCAGAACCGGCAACTCTGTTTCTTTTGGGGACAGGGATGATCGGGCTGGGGTGGTTTGGGAAAAGAAAGACGAGGAAGGAAAAAAACAGATGAAAAGATTTTTGCTTTTCGGGGTGCTTTTGGCAACATGGATGTTTATAAGCGTACAAAGCGCAATGGCGCTGGGAATTGATATTTCAGCTACAGTAAACCCAAATTGGAATAATAGTTGGAACGAAACTGAGTTAACCGGAACGGCTCTTTATACCATTGGTGTTTACCCCTCGAGTGAATATGGTGCCAATCGTTTTGACGTGACCTTTGAGGATGATATCTTTGCCTCAATAGGCAAGGCAACAGATGGGACAGCAGGGCTTATATCGCCTCTCGGTTGGACAATGCACTGGTATGAATATGGGTATGAATATGAAATAGCGTGGGGCGGATCAGATGTGCTTGAACCGGAAGAAACGCAGCATGTTTCCTTCTGGGTGAACTATACCCTGTATTCCGCGGACCAGTATAGTCATAGTCAAGCCTCGGAGCCGGGGTGGGCCTGGGACGAAGGCGGAGCTTGGGAACAGGCCGTCAGCGCAATAAATACCTTAGAGACACCCTTTGAGCCCCCCCATACTTCGGTGGAAATCCGAGCGGCGGCACTTCAACGGTGGCAAATCCCGAACCGGCAACACTGTTTCTTTTGGGTACAGGGCTGATTGGGCTGGGTGCTTTTGGGAGGAAAAAATTTAAGAAATTTAGAAGCTTAGATATTTAAACCTAAGATGAGCGATTAGCAATTAGCAATTAGCTCTTATTATTTCAGATGCTTACCATCGATTCGATTTTCACCCATTGGGTGAAATGTTGACCTTTAGCAATATGTTGAAATTATTGTGCTAACTGCTAAAAGCTAACTGCTAAAAGCATAATTTTTGAAAGGAGGTGTTTAAGAAATTTATTTGTTTTATTCGATTTTGTATAAAATATTTTATTTAATTTTAACGATGGAGGAACGGAATGAAAAAGCTGACAATTTTTTTATTGAGCGTGTTTTTGATGGGAAGTGTTTTTGTCGGTAGAACTGAAGCTATTCCAATAGACAACTATACTATGGCTTTCAGTAATTTCTACAGCACACTTCCTGATCTGACTTTGGTGGATGAAGCTGCGATATTCACTGGATATTCCTATGTTAAAATCGACCCCACAAAGGGAGCTGATCCGAACAACATAGATGCAGGAGATCCTTTTGTTGACTATGTTGTTTGGAGACTTACCGGGTTCAAAGATGAATTAAGTAATATGATTACCCCAACTGGCTATGGCACCACTCACGAAATTACTTTGATATCCAAATTGACCGGAGTGCATACAGGTGTTCTTCCTACCGGCCAATTTTTATTTACGTTCGATGCATTTGATGTTGGAGACGCCAGCGGAAACTACATGAATATGATTCTGGATGCAGAGACTGGTTTTACAGTGAGCAACTACAACAATTTGAACACGTTTGCGGATGGCAAAGTCGTTGAAAAAGCCGATATTCAACAAACTGGTATAGGACCAGAAGGAAATTGGGGAAACTTTAATTTCATAAATAATCCGCCGAGTGGAGAGATAAGCCTCAACCGGCTCCATGCGTTATATGGAGATGAAGTCGACAGCAATGGGGACCCTATTCCTTTCGAGTTGGATGAATACGGTAACGATCTGTTAGCGTTATATCCAGATTGGATAATGCTCGATGTTGATAGCAATAATGACCAAGAAACCGGGCCTGCCGTGCTTGCCCAGAACGAGACGTCATGGGAAAACTACTTCTTCGGCGGAGCAAATTCGATTGATTTAACACGCACAGATGCTAGTGGTAGACCGATTGAATTTTTCACTAAAAGTGATGGTAGTGTGAATAAAGAAGTAATACCAGAACCCGCAACCATGCTGCTTCTCGGCAGCGGTCTAATCGGCCTTGCAGGTTTCGCCAGGAAGAAAAAATTCTTCAAAAAGGATTAGAATAAGAAGAAACAGTAGTTTCAAAACAGAAAGAGCGGCTATCCTTAATTCAGCCGCTCTTTTTGTTTTGGCATATAGAACACTTTCCCTACCTCAAAAAGCTGTTCACATCCTTTCTATATGTCCCATACTTAATTTCTCTTCCATACCCAAACCTGAATAACATTACCTGGCCTTCCCTGGAAAAGTTCACTTCCTGAAACATGGATTGGTATTCTTCCCAGACATCCTGTAAAAGCTTGCGGTGTTTTTTCGCAAAGCTTTTTTCTCCTTCAATTTGGCATCTTTGCCAGAACAGAGTAATGGCTGTCATGGGCTGCATTACGAGGCCCTGCTGGGTAATGGCAAGCCATATACGTTCAAGTGCCTGACCTCCTTTTAGAAAATCCTTAGAATTCATGCCATCGACAGTAAGAAGTGCTGCACCAGAGGAATTTATTATGCCCTGAAAAGAATGCAAGGCAACCATTCTTCCAATTCCTGTCTTGTTCATAAGATTCATAATAAACCAGGGGCGGGTTGCTTTAAGAAAAATTTCTCCTGCCAGGCCTGCTTCCAGATTTTTTAGAGGCAAGCCATCGCGTGTTGCTATTGCTTCTTCATGACTGTATCGTATCATTTTGCCAAGATACTCATGGAGGGATCTGTTTTCTGTTCGAATTCGATCTGTCTTGTAGATTATTTTTGCCAGTTTTTTTAGTTTATCTTTTTCGATAACAAAGTGTATTTTAGCGCCTGAAATGTCGGATATGGATTTTTTAAAATCATTTAAAACTAAAGATGGTATGGGCTTTTTTTCATAGAAAGTGCGGTTGGTATTACGTTTCCAGATTGAAGCAAACAAGGGATTTCTGGAGGTTCCATTATAGATAAGTTCTATTGTCGCCATAAGATCATCTTCTGTATTTGAAGGCAGGAGGTTTATATTTGCCTTAAGATCAAATGCGCTTGCTGCAATCCTCATGTTTTCCAAAACCGCACCGCATGATATGATTGATGCTATCTGATTTATATTAAAAAAGGAGTTGTCTGACTCTTTGTCTAAGTATAGAGAAATCGTGTTATTCTTAAAAGAAAATTTCCAGGGCTGGACATTGTCACCTGATGGGGCCTGAATTCCAGCGGAAATAATATAACGAATAACTTCTTCTGGAATACTTTCTTTTATTGCCTTTACTGCCGGGAATTCAGGAATAGATGGTTTGTATTTCCACTTATTTCTTGCAAGCAGCTTTTTGACAACCTTTAATTTTATCCGCTGAACAGGGTTGCGGTTGCCCATTAATAAGTTGCCTTTTCTATATTTTTGAACATATGGATCAAACTGGAAAAAATAAGGGACCGGTTTTACCTTTCCTTTATTGAGTATTATTCTGACAGCTTCAGTTGCAGCCATGCCTGAGCATATCTGACATGCAATGTTTAAAGATGGTCCTGCTTTTGATTCAAGGTCAACCTTTGAAAGGTCCATGTATTTGATATGCGTGGCTCTTGGAGCAAGTCCCAGAGCAAAAGATAGATATTGATCCTGCGGCTTCATTCCATCAACAATGTTAAAATATTCATCAAAGCCCATGCCCTCATTAGGAGAAAATATGAGCATGGCTGAGCTGAATCCCATTGGGCCGGCTGTGATTACATAAACTCCTTTTTCCCTTGCCCTGTTAAAAAGAAGCCGCCTTATATCAAACTTAAAAAAGTCAAGGCCATCAATGACCACCTGAACGCCATCAAGGAAATCGTCTATATTTGAACTGCTGATTCCTTCAGGAAATTCCTTGATTTCGAGATAGGGATTGATACTTAGGGCCTGTTCCTTCATTACTTGCATCTTTGGTCTTCCAAATTCAGGAACCCGGGCTCCGAACTGCCGGTTAATGTTGGCAGGTTCATAAGTGTCAAAATCAGCTATATGAAAATTGCCGACACCGGTTCTTGTCATAGTAATCAAATGAACACCGCCCACGCCTCCCATCCCGGGGATCGCCACTTTAGCATTTGCGAGCTTATCCTGTTCAGCCTGAGTAAGCAGGCCGATATTGCGCGAGAAAGCTTCGGCCATGTATTCTTCCCTGGTATTCAGTCCAAATTCTTTTATTTTATTAAAAAGAGAGTTTTTATCCATTTTAATCTCCATATTTTTCACCACGAAGAGCACAGAGAACACGAAGAAATTATAATCGATAATCCGCAATAAAGCTTGCCCAAAGCAATACTTGGCACAAAGACTTCATTTGCATTAGTCTAAGTAACCATCTC
>JAHIKR010000214.1 GCA_018897415.1 Pseudomonadota bacterium | reverse complement strand
CGGATAAAATTAAAAGCCAGATAGGGAAAATACAAGACAGCATTAATAAGGGTCAAAGGCAGACCTGACCCCTTTTCCATTCTAAGGGTCAAAGGCAGACCTGACCCCTTGTCCATCCCAAACGATTGGGTAACGCTACAAATAACTTTGAACTGGCGCTTCCTCCTGCCGATTCTGCATAGGAGCTTTACCTGATCTATTTGTCGGGTTATTTACTTTATTTATGTCCCTTAAGTCCTGAGCCAAATTTTCAAGTCCTCTTACCCTGTTTACCAGAAATTCAACGCCACGGTTTATATGTGCAAGAAAATATTTGTTCCGCACTTTTCCATCGATCTTATTTTCATGGCACCATTGAAGAAACAGTGACGTAAGGATCAACTCGTGCTCCCCGAACAAAGTATAGCGGTTTATTTCCTGACCCGATTCTTCGGTGAACAATTCCAGATCCGGCATATTATTTTCTGCAATCGAAATCCCCAGTGCAAGACGACAGGCTATGTTAGGTGTTAAGCCAGTGCGGCTCTTGAACAATTGCAGTTTTTTTGTCGATTCTTGGGATAACTTGATTCGCTTGAATTCGATTCCGCTTAATTCCAAAAGAAACCTTCCTTTGCCATAGTAGATTTACTCTCTTCTATATATTCAAGGTTATACGCTTTCGCAATATAGGGTCGGAGCAGCTCAAAATAGCACTTATCTACTTCTGTATCGGTAGAAAAGATCATAATTTGATGCGAAGCTTGGGGAAAGAACAGATTAACCAGGTTATCCCTGTGCTTCGAGTCAAGTCGAGCTAAAGGAGTATCTATGATAAATGGCAGTTTTTGTCCTGAAGTTTTGGCCAAAGCCCACAACATGGATATGGCATAGACCTCCAATTCGCCAGATGACAAACGGCTTTTGTTAATTGTTTTATCCTTGCTATCGTAGAGCGCAACGTTAAAGGTTTCAGGATCAATATTAACCCTAGATATCATGTCGTCTTTTCTATGAACAATTTTGAAAATACGCGTAAACTCTTCTTCCAAACTAAAAATCTTATGTTTAGCAAGGTGAAGATAATACTTTGAAAGGATTTTCTCTACTTTAAGTACAGATTGAAGTTTTTCATTCAAGTTTTGAGAAGATTCGAGCTTTTTATTTATCTGGTCAATTTTCCTTTGAAGCCCGCTACATTCATTTGTCAATTCCGATATTTGTTCATCATAATTATCCCGTTTATAAGTTAGCCCTCCTATTTCAGTATTTAGAGCGTGTAAGGTTTCATACATCGGCTGTATGAATTCATCATCTGGAACTTTGGTGAGCAGAGCAACAATATCTTGCAATTCCCGGAATTTGACTTCATACATGTCAGTCAGAGTGGCTATTTCAGACGGTATTAAATTGGTTGATTTATCAATAGATTGGAGTACTTCGAGTGTTTGCTTTTGAGAATATCCAAATAATTCTCGCTGTTCTACCTGTGGATGTTCTATCGAAAAAAGCATCGCTATTTCAACTTTAAGTTGTGACTTTATTTTTTTCAGGATATTTGCATTAATGCCCTTAATTTTCATGAAGTCACCGGAATCAATGACGGAAAGCATTGTTCGACATTTACTGCTTAAACTTTCAGCAAGAAGAGCATTTGATTTATATTTGTTTTCCTTTTCAACCTGAATCTTAAGCTTTAACGCATAAGAAAAAGCAATGGCTACCGGTAAAAGTCCCGCGGCTAAATCCTTCATTTTATCTTTAATAGACTCAATTTCTTTTTCCAGAGAGTTCTTCTTTTCTTCAAGGTTTACTCTGTTTCGATAGTACCCTTCCCCTTGGGCGGCAATCTTGTTTTTATAATCAACAACCTGTACAATAAGTTGCGATATTATATTTTCCAGACTTGCTTTATCATCTTGTAATTTACGGATTTTAGCTTCAATCAGCGTCTTTTGTTCTTCCAGTATTGAGATATCTTTAGTAAAATTTCCCGGTGAAAGTTCCTTCAGAAACTTGTTCCGATATATCTTTAAGTCGGCTTGCAGTCGTTCCACAAGATCAAGGCCAAGCAACGATAAAATAGACTTTTTCAATTCCTCATTACTATCATCAGACATCATTTTCTGGATTTTTTCACCGTCAAAAAAAAAGAGCTGTGATAAACCAGGCGGTATTATCTCTTTGATGAAGTCCTGCCAGCTTTCCTTTTCCACCTCATCAAGCGGATGGCCGTTCTTTTTTATACAAAGAGTTTCAATTATTTTCTGCCCTGAAAATTCCCACATGCGTTCCACTTGATACGTGCTGGTACTTCTCAACTTAGCGTATTCAAACTCAATTATAATGGCAGCGTTATTGGGCTGAACTACTGTTGTCTTTGAATTATGTATTTTCTGCTTGAGGTATTCTTGATACTTAGTCGCATTAATGGCTCCAAACATTTCAGGGCCATACAGGCAGAGCTTGATAGCATCGAAAATTGTGGTTTTCCCCGCACCGTTCAATCCCCCAAAAAGGACGATAGGTTTAGATACTTTAGTATCATAAGACCGCAATTGGAACTCATGCAGACCGGCAAAATTACCAATGTTTGCCACAAACAGTTTATTGAATATCATTTGTCTGCCCAAGTGATTCTATAATTTCATCTTCCGTTCTCCACTCTTCTGTGAAGATGCTATCTATTTTTTGTAAGATACCCGCGCGGCGGCTCATTCCCTGCATCCGTCGTTCTTGATCAATCAATTTTGCGGGTAATCCAGTATTTATACCTTCTTTTTCGCATAATTGCTTGAGCAGTTGGTAATCTTCAATGGAAAATTTCACTCCATCACTATTTAACCAAGCATAATCATCCCCAATTATTCTGCGATATATTTCTGGAACCGAATCTGCCCACTCTTCTTCATGCCAACAGTCTCGTATCAACTCAAGCTCTTCAAAGGAAATGAGCTTATTATTTGTAAAAGAATCTGTTTTCTGAATTTCCAATAGTTTTTCAAGGAAAACTTTTCGCCATTTCATCTTATATGGGCCATAAGAAATACGCGAGCCATCTCGTACGAAGGCAACCTTTCCATTACGTCGTTTATGACTTCGGTAAATTGATTTCTTTGTTACATCCTGAGTTTCGCTCAGAAGATCTCGGAATTCGAGGAGGGGGGTCATCCAATCTTCCCCACTATCAATCAGGTTCTCCATAGTGGTATCATGCTGTACCACGGTACAGGTCCAGCATCCAAACCGACTTCTGCCACAAGATGGAGTCGATTTGTCAACCACCATTGGACATTCACCGCCGCTTGCATTTTTATACAGAGCGGCTAACTTTCGATTGTTGCCTCCCCAGGGACACTTATGGCTGAGAAGATACGACCACACTTCATACGTTGTCATCGCTTCAATAGGAGTGAACACAAAAGCAGCAGGTAAGGTTGGATGCTTCGAAAGCCCTGATTGGTCACGCTTTTTCTTGCTCAACACCTGACTGCGGGAAGAACTTTCATCCCGTCTTGCTCCGAGCACGATAGTTGCCTCACCCCACTTGTCAACATGCTCGGAAATGAATCGATTGACAGGTTCAATTTTCAGCCGTTCCGTACACCATCGAAACTGGCGGCTTGGTGCAGGATATCCTTTGCCTATGAGGTTGACCCAAAAACTGTTCTTGTAGAGTGGCGTAAGTTTATGTGCGTAAATTGGAAGGTCTTTTATTCGTGCGGTTTCGTCGATTTTTTTTAGCGTATTCGCCACATAGTCTATGATGTATGGGGTTTCCACCAAAGTATCTGTGGAAATGACATGAATATCTTTCTTTAGCTCCTCACGAGGCAACTCATCAACAACTTCCCATATCAGCTGTAAGGTTACCGATGAATCTTTGCCTCCTGAAAAGCCAACTACAAAAGGTCGATTATAGGATAGATAAACTTTTTTGATGTGTTCTTTGATGTCTTTAATCTTTTTCATGGAGTCCTATGTTTTTTTTAAGAAGTCTTGTTCAACTTGACTTTCTTCTGGCGAAAGGGGAAGCTTGAAAACATTTTTTAAATAATTTGTGGTCAGGGTAACACAGAGATGCGATTTGCTAATTTTACCTTGATACATGGCGCGTCCTTCCCACAGAGCTCTGTTTTTTCGAGCCCAATCGATGTTATCCAGTTTTTTCAGATCCTTTTTATAATCCCGGCCGGGTGTCGAGAGTAAGTCAGCACCAAGCCTACCAATTGCATGCAGTGCAAGTGCATGGGCATGAACATAGTCCTGCCGCAATTCGAAGGAACTGATTTGTTTATTTGCAGCAAGCTTCCAGTCACGCATGTTTTCCGTCACACATGTCCAAAAATCAAGGACAATCTTCATTTCAACGTCAGAGATATTTTTTATTTTTTCTGACTTTCGGAGAAGGGAAAGTGTTCCCTGATATATTCCGCTCAAAGTAAAAAGCTTAGTCGAGCGGTTAGAAATGGAAGTTTTTTCCATCTCCGTCAGATTTCTGAAAATAGGGACTTTCTCAACAACTTCACAGGCGAGATTAGACAGCGGATCTCTATGATCAAAGAGGATACCTATCGAACGGGTTGGTCGTACAGCATGTTTGTTGAGGTCTGCAAACATTTGTTGAGAATGTTTCAGCCCTTTGTCGATGAAAAAAACAACTGAGATGGTCTCATCCCCAAGATCAGGTTGTTCTCGTAAAGCGTCTTCTATTGCGGCTCTTCGATGCTGGCCATCATTCAATAAAAAACAGGCATCCAAAGGAATACGTAATTTTCCGATATCTTCAAGTTCCTTCCCGGCGACTACAAGTTTTTCAAATGTTACATGCCTATCTATTGAAGCTGTGATAGCAGAAAAAATATAATTTTGACGGTTTGACATTATGTAGCGAGAAATTTCCGGAATACGCGCTTTGTTTAAAATCCTTTGAGATCGGAGCTCAGGAGGAAGTCCTTCTCCCTGAAAAAGGAAAAGTCGAGGAACAAGCTTAAGGGGACACATAGATATGTAAAATTCACGCCCGGCTTGCCTACCTTTTATTGCAGAAAAAATATATTCGCCAATTGACATAAACAATTCCTCCAAAACAATTAGACTTCCATCGTATATGGAAGTTTATTCAAATTGCCTTGGAAGTCAAGACATTTTTTATTAACAGTATAAAAATTTCATTTCATTAATTGTGCAGGTAGGTTATATTGCGAGGAAATTGTCGTTTTTATTTATCAGGCAAATCCAATTTAGTCGAAAAGTCTTGAACAACCTTCAAAATATTTAATATCTGCTCTTTATTCCTTAAGTGGAATCGGTTTCGCATTTTCCAGCCCTGTTCGGTTTGCTGCCAGCGGTAAAGTGAAATTAATGGTGCATTTGTTTTAGGATCTTTTATTGCCAGCACCGCAGTCCACCATCCACCACTCCTTGAAATTGTCACGGCATCTATAATGTTTTCTCGATAATAGTCAGATATTGGAAAATTTTGCCCCAACATAGCGTTTTCCCTTCCTGGATAACTAAGAGTTTTTATTGCTCAATTTTCTTAACTGAATGAATTTGACTTCGTAAATCAATAATAATGATAATTATATACAATAGAAAAATTTTGAATCTAATAAGGATTTTCGTTATATCTCAATTAAACTCCCCATTCGTGTGATGTTTCATAAATAGATGGAACTGCATTTATGCCAAGTCTGTCTCTCAATTCTCTCGATAGATCCACGGCATGGCCGCCACGCGTGTTATCGGTAACGACGTAACTTGCCCCACTTGCCCTCACATAGTCTAAAACACCTTCAAAGTCAGCATGATCCGTTAAGGCAACTCTACAAGCCTTTTCCGAATATTCTAATACTGGATTTTTGTGATCCGTTGAAAAAGCACTTAATACCACGGTTGTGCCATGCCTGATTTCAGTAGGAAGGCGATCTCCTTTTCCATAAAACCTTATGTACCTATCACTTTGAACAATTTCCTTGCCTTCACAAGATTCTATCAAATAATAATTTTCTATAGGATATCCAAATTGCCTATATATCTCGACTTCGTCAGACAGGCGACGGCTGACAACCATAGGATAATTGTTGATCTCGCACAAAACCTGCATACCTCTCTGTAAAGTGCCTCTATGTGATTTAATATGAACAGGACCAAAGCGAAGTTTCTCCTGCACTATTTTTAGTAACTGTGCCTCAGCTTCATCCTGAGAATACTGTCTAATGCTATCAGGTGACCCGTATGTACTATCAAGAACTAGTTGATCGACTTGAATTACTTTATCAAGTGGCCACTGAAAGTCTCCCGAATATCCAACTCGGATACCGCCCACTAATTCGACCGCAACTTGTGCAGACCCTATCATGTGATCTGCAGGCAATAGTTCAATAAGAGAATTACCAACACGCTTTGGAACATTATATTCCAAAGAAATTAAATTCTGCCGATATAATAGATCAGCATTGAACTCAGATATCAGCAGCCTTCTTGTCGCGTCTGTGGAATATATATCCTGATGTCCTTTACTTCTTTCGAAGTCATACATGTGATCATCATGAATATGCGTCTGCATACGAACGCGATAGTCACGGTGGAAACCATCACATATAATATCAGGTCCCAATTTGATTGCACCAGACGGAAATATACCAATATAATTATTTATCATTGCTGGCAACCAACTTGTTAATTAGTGTTTGATTAATCACATGTTCAAATGATGGCCCGTGTTTTGAACTAATAATATTAAATCCTCTTTCGTCAGTTGAAATACTAAATCGCTTAATCCCAAGTCTGCCAGATAGTTTTTCTCCTGCTGAATATATTTCGGAAATTATACTCCGGAATAAAGTGTCTCGTTCAATCTGACTAAACTTTAATAGACTTTCTTGAACATCTGGATTAGTTATTGCTCCCATAATAAGGTGAATCTTTGTAATGATTGGACGCATTCCTACGACCTCATTCAAACATTCAGTTATATTTCGCCCACTTCTTTTTCTCAGTTGGATAACTTGTATCACTTCGCTTTTATTCAATTGATTTGTCATAATTTCTTGACACGTTATTTCCTGTTCGTCCTTGCTTAGGGCAGAAAGCAGTCGTGCTGAAGTGAATGAGATTGTTGATCCTGTTTGACCCCAATCCGTTGAAAGTTGGACGAGGGGACTTAACTCAAGTAGCTTAAGAAACAGAACAATCATATCCGGACTGTTTAGATGCACAAACTGGGCACACGTTTCTTTGCTCGCACCATTATTTATCGCTCTTTGAAAGAGGATGGCCACTTCCACTGGACTTAAAAGTCTCTTTTTTCGGTGTGTGCCCACAGATAACAGCAGATTTTTGGCCTCATTAGAGTTTAATCCTGGTAAAAGCATTACTCCTCCTCAATTGTGTAACCTTTTCCCATCAGACCTTCTTCAACTAATATGCGGGCAGCCTCATCAGTTTTAGTCCCTTCATCTTTTGCATATTGTTTAAGGGATTGGTGCAGCATCACGCCTAAGGTTACAATAACTTGAGTAACTTTCTCACCAGTCTTGGCTGCTTCTATCACTTCGTCAACATCTGCTTTGGGTTCTTTTTCTAGGCGCTTCACTACATGAGCTTGCTGAGCCCCACTCATTTTGGACAGTTCTTTTGCCAATTTTATAGCTTCTTGTGGGTCAAATTCGCCTGTTACTGAAGCGGCGTCTTGTGCACGTAACGCAACTTTTATATCGATACCCTCATTTTCAACCATCTTTTTTAACTCTGGTTTGAGGCGGTCATATTTGACAAAAGTCGAAACTTTAGCTGGACTAATACCTAGTTCTTCGGCAACCGCTTTTATTGATCCGTATTTGCGATACAGCCAGGTACAAGAATCTATATAATCTTGGCTATTTGGATCTCTTCGAACCAGGTTCTCTGTTACTGATATAATTTTGGCCTCTATCTCATCGACCTTCTGATCAAAAACGGAAGCTTGAATAGTCTGTCTTTTTAGCAATTTATGGGCGAGAAAACGACGTTGCCCCGTCAAAATTTCGTACTTGCCGAGTTCATCTGTCGGACAAACAACGATGGGTTGAAGCAGTCCCCTTTTATCAATGCTGTCAGCCAGTTCATCAATATCTTTTCCGACATCGCGAACACGTACCTGTCCCTTGCCGATTACCAGATCATCCAATGGAATATCCTTGACTTCAATAATCTTAACCATACTTTCCTCCTTTAAATATTAATTAAAACATAGAAAAACTATTTAATATAAATCTCAGAAAGATTGAGAATTCGCCGCAAGTCTTCTTTGGTAAGCATCTTAATATCAGCATTTTCAGCATTTTCTATATATGCCTCGAAGTCTATTCTCTTCTCATTAAGTATTTCATTAATTCGTTTTTCAATGGTGTCGTTAATAAGAAAACGAATAACATGAAGGGGTCGCTCCCTACCAAAACGGTGGGCACGTTGAATGGCTTGATCCTCAACCGCCGGATTCCACCAACGATCAAAAAGCACTACAGTGGAAGCTTCCTGAATATTAAGTCCGACTCCCCCAGCTCTTAGAGATACTAATAAAGCTCTTGGTCCTTTCTGTGTACGGAAGCGCTCCAGAACTTGTTGTCTTAATTCCGGTGAGAGTTGTCCTGTATATAAATCATGTGGGAAAGACTCCATTCTTTCTGATATGAATTTGAGAGTATCGACATACTGAGAAAACACAATAATCTTGTCATCGGGCTCCGAAAGATTTTCAAGCATTTCAGAAAGAGCAGCCCATTTAATTGATTCATTAGATTTTGGTTCATAATTACAGATTTGTTTAAGTTTAGTGATTAAAGCAAATAAGGCAGTGCCCGAAACAGTGGCATTATTATTATATCCACGAATTAGTTCTTTTCTTTCTACCCAAAGATTTGTATATGCGGCCTTCTGGGTATCTGATAACTCTAGAAGAATGTCTTGGATAATAATAGGGGGCATTTCTTTAGCTACTTCTTTCTTGCGCCGCCTAAGAAAGTGACTGCGAATGCGAGCATGTATTTCTCTTGGAGACATACCAGCATCGATCAAACCAGAACGTAGAAAAAGAAAGACAGATTCTAAATCACCAACATTATTTTCCAATGGTGTGCCTGAAAGTGCCCATGATTTTCGTCGCTGTATGAGCCGACATGCCAACGCTGTCATTGAGTGTCTGCTCTTGATACGCTGAGCTTCATCGATAATTGCGATCTCAAATCTAAGATTTTGGCTCATATGGATGGCATCAGTTCTAATTTGGTCATATGAAGCAATTAAAACCTGTATGGGTAACTGATAGGTCGCTTGTCTATCTTTAAAAGATCCCATTACCCTTCTGAAAGTCAAGTCAGTAGCCCATTTGCACATCTCTTGCTCCCAGTTGAAGGTGAGAGAAGAAGGCGCGATTATAATAGCCCGCTTAGAAATACTCTTATGTAATATTGCTCTTAGGGCAATAATAGCCTGGATTGTTTTACCCAGACCCATTTCATCAGCCAAAAGTGCAGCGTCTCTTTGGGCGAGGAAACTGACCCCTTCCCATTGATAAGTTCTCAACGGAGAGGGTAATTTAAAATTATCAGCTATTTGTTCAAAAGATACACTTGATGATGACGTTTTTTGTATTTCAGGTTCGAAATCATTGATTGCTGTAACCACGAGAGGTGGTATTTCATTATTTAAATAGTCATGAAAGTACCAACTGGTTACTTGGAAAAGAGCAATAATGCAAGGTTCCACAAAGGAACTAGTGATAGGTTCTTGATCAGGTTGAATGTGTGCACCGTAATTACCGTATTGTTGAATTACCCGAAGAGGGAGTTTAATTCGTTCAGGCAATTTCTTTTGGTTACTAAGTAGTTCTATTAGTTTGTCAAGACGATTGTTTCCGGGATCACCTACTTCTCGAGAAAAAATGTTTGAGCATATACACTCAGCAGACTTCCGAGCATACATTAGTGCCGTTTCTGAATCATGTTTGGCAAACTTTGCCACCTTTATTATAATGCTGACAAGATATTTACTTTCATCTGCGAAGTCTTCTGGTTCAGAACACAATAGAGTCTTACCCTTCAGATTTTAATGAAAAGTTTATATGTTGGCCACCGCAAATAACTCGCATTTTCAATAGCCAGCATTATTTCATCATTTAGCATCATCTATTAGATTGATTTAAGTAATATGAAACCCCCGTTTCTTACAAAGAGATGGGTTTCAATAGTCAATTCATCACACACTCCTTCGGGTGTAGAGTTATAGACCTCTCAATAAATTATCGCTTGGGTCAACCGATACTCCTAAAGTTATAAAAATTCAATGAAAAATTGATGTTCACTGAAATGGAATAAGAACTAAACGTTATAATTCCCTTCTGATCTTCCCGAGTTATAGCTAAAAGTTGTAAGGGATTGGGGTGGGGACATGGGTACATTCGTACAGAGCATACAGAGCATACAGGCGGAAACGAATCTGTTCACACCTGTAAAATTTATACCATGCACAACAGTTTGTAATTTATTTGCATTTTAACCAGATTTTGTCAAAGGATATTTGAAATAGGGTCGTGCAGATTTACAAATCCCCCTCCTGCAATACCCGCCCAAAACCATTTTGTTCCAGATACCAGTATGTAAAGTGTTTGGAAAGCCAGCTTGCGGCTTTCTCTTCGGCTAACAGACGGTGTTGAGAAGCATGCGGGACATGCGGGACAAGTGCGGGGCTTGCGGGATGTCCATAAATAAGTAAATAACTATCTTTAAAGCATGGGAAGACTTATACCTTTTTACTGGACGTTTCAACAGAACGCACCTTATTCCCTTTCGATTTTTTTCTTAGAAAAATACCTGCACCACCCCAATTGGAGGTCGCAAATTGTGACCTCCAATCTTCAAACTCCGTTTTAGGCATTCAAAGGTCTCAACATGTCTACATCATGGACATGTCACGACAATGTGTCCATGAATTTCGATTTCATCGACACGTTTTTTCAATTGGCTGGATCGCCATAGTAATAAGGCCGTGTAATTCCAAGTCTATTCAAAACCTTTCTTCTCCCAACAATATAATTTGACTATTTTAACGTCACAATTATATGTTGAAAAAATAGAAAGACATTGTCAAGGCTATTTGACCACTATCGGCATGTCCGGAAGACGTTGGGCAATTAGAAGGGCTTGCTCGACACAACCTTCAATAATCGAGAGGTGATGATTTAAAAAAGGGTGGATCGTTATTTTCGGAGATCATTGAGAAGTCGATTTCTGCTTCGGTGGAATAACAATAAAACTGGGCATTCCTGCCAATGGATTTTATACAGAAGAAGAGAGAGCAGATGGGTGGGGAGATTTCTCTCTATTGTATTGTAGAAACGGCTGAGCTTCTGAACATATTTCTCATCGTTTAATGGCTCTGTTTTTGAACGCCCAAGGCTGTGCGCTTTTCAAACCTTTGATCTTGAAAAGAAAAACATTGAGGTTGGGAAATTCGTAGTTTTCTGGTTTATACTGTAAGTTTTAATCTGTCGAGGTTACAGGCAGGCAGATTAATCTTAATAATTGTGTTGGAGACATATCTAATTCTGTGATATATTATGATGATAGAAAATTTCTTAATGTGAGGTGTTGCTCGTGTTCTTTACTTATCTAAAAACGAAGTATGATCATGTAATCTTATACGAGGTGTTTTAATGCTTAATCTAAAAGAACAGACCATAAAAGAACTGGATGAATTAAAGCCCGAGGCATTGGCGAAAGTATATGACCTGATAACCGAGCTAAAGCGGACGAATCAGGCCAAAAAAAACAAACCGACCGCCGCTGATTATATAAAGGTGAGGGAGGCGTTGAAACAATGCAAAGGGTCTCTATCTGAAGATATAATGCTGGAAAGAGAAGACAGGATATGAATCTATTCTTTGATACCTCAGCGCTGGTAAAGTTTTTCCATGAAGAAGAAGGCACGGATATTGTTACGGATTTGATCCTTGAACAGAATAATGAAGTATGGTTTTCAGAGCTGGGACGGCTGGAATTCATAAGCGCTGTTTTCAGGAGATTTCGCAACAAAGAGCTGGATGAAGGACAATTGAACACGGCAGTCGATTCTTTTGAGAATCAAATTGCCGGGTTCAATGTCGAACCTTTAGGGCAAGCTGTTCTTGAGCAAGCTGAGTTTTTTATTAAAAAATATGGAAGAACATACGGTCTCAAAGCTCTGGATGCATTACATCTCGGCGCCTTTAGTTTCATATCTGAAAAGGATTGGTCTTTTGTGGTGGCTGATGATAACCTTTGCAAGGTTGCGGAAGTCATTGGTTTTACTACAATAAATCCCTTGAAGGAAAGCGCAAAATGAGCTGGGTGAACGTCTGATTTGAACCGTAAATCTCGAGCGTCATGTGCAACATTGTCTGGGAAAATGGGTTTAGACTGGGCGCCGTAAATGCAAATCAAAAAAGATACGAAAGTAAGGGTTACATACCGTCCTGAACTTGGCACCGGCGCGGTGCTTCAGGTGGCGGAAGCTCCTGGAGACGAATACAATGTCGATGTGATTTTTGAAAAAGGCGGCAAGAGATTTCTCGAAACCTTCCCCAAAGACCTTCTTACGCCGGTGGCTGATATCTTTCAGCGTTATCAAAACAATGAATCCGATCACCCCGACAGATTTTTTCCTGAAACAATTGGCCTACCAGTTGCCGCTTGAAAACTCAGGTGGCAGAAGGTGACGCTCTTACCTATTTAACTTGCAATTTGATTCACACAACATCTGAATGATATGAAGAAAATATTTTTTAACAGGGCCTCCTTCATCGGGAAAAACTACTGTCATCAAGAAAGTGATCAAGGAAGTGGACATGGCCTCTGACCTGATGAAAGCCATGTTCGGCCGTACCGACCAAGTCG
>JAHIKR010000016.1 GCA_018897415.1 Pseudomonadota bacterium | reverse complement strand
CGAGACATGCACGGCATTTTATCCCTGGTGAAAAACCTTCTATGTGCCTGTCCTGGTCAAATCCCAAGGTATAGTGGTTTAGAATATCAATCATATTATTTTGCTCTTTTAAAAAAACTATCTAATACCTGCTCTACCGGAGAAGGTTCATAGGAATTAGTGGGTGCGAAACTTGAGCACCTAAATCCTGCCACTTGCTTTGATACTAAAACATATATATATTATCAATAATAATTACTCAGGTTGATAGGCTGAAGGCTGAAGGCTGAAGGCTGAAGGTGGAAGTGAGTACATACCATAAAAAATACGATATCATTGTTGTGGGTGCAGGCCATGCGGGATGTGAAGCTGCACTCTCATCAGCTCGAATGGGTTGCAGTGTTCTTCTTGTTGCCATAGATCTGGATAAGGTGGCGTCAATGCCCTGCAGTCCATCAATAGGCGGTATAGCCAAAGGACAGTTAGTAAAAGAAATTGATGCCCTGGGCGGCGAGATGGCAAAAATTACAGATAAAACAGCGATACAATACAGAACGCTGAATACAAAAAAAGGTCCCGCAGTCCATTCATCCAGGACTCAAAACGACAAAATTCGTTACCATATGGCCATGAAGTCTGTAATAGAAAAACAGCCCAATATAGACCTCAAGCAAGCAATGATCGAACGCCTTGTTATAGAGAACGGTAGTATAGCGGGAGTTGAAGATTATACAGGATTCGTTTATCCTGCCAAGGCAGTAGTCCTTGCTACAGGAACCTTTTTAAGCGGTCTCGTCCACATAGGATTTAATTCTTTTAAGGCTGGAAGGGCTGGTGAGTTTGCTTCTTATGGGTTACCCGAACATCTTAAACAACTGGGTTTTCAGCTCGGCAGGATGAAGACCGGCACACCACCAAGGCTAAAAAAATCAAGTATCGATTTTTCGAAGTTCAACAAACAGGATTCTGACCAAGCTCCTACACCGATATCTTTTTTTACCAAAAAGATTTCAATGCCGCAAATTCCAAGCTATATAGGATATACCAACAAGAAAAGCCATCTGTTAATAAAAGATAACCTTAAATTTTCTCCCCTGTATAGCGGAATTATAAAAGGTGTTTCCGCCAGATATTGCCCCTCATTCGAAGATAAGATCGTAAGGTTTCCCGATAAAGAAAGGCATCAGGTTATCCTGGAACCGGAAGGACTCGATACAGATGAAATTTATGCCAGCGGTCTTGGAAACAGCCTTCCAATGGAAATTCAGATTCAGTTTGTCAGATCCGTTGAGGGGCTGGAAGAGGCTGAAATCATGAGACCTGCATATGCTATTGAATATGACTATATAAATCCTATTCAGATTAAACCTACTCTTGAAACAAAATTAATTTCAGGGCTGTTTACTGCAGGACAAATAAATGGAACTTCTGGTTACGAAGAAGCTGCTGCCCAGGGAATATGGGCAGGCATTAATGCTGCGTGCAAAGTTCAGAGAAGACCACCCTTTATCTTAGACAGGTCACAGGCATACATAGCCGTCATGATAGATGACCTTGTGACTAAAGGTGCGCGGGAACCATATCGAATGTTTACATCAAGAGCGGAATACAGACTTATGCTGCGAGAGGACAATGCAGATTTAAGACTGATGGGAATAGGGAATTCACTCGGTCTTATTGACAATGATGCCTTAAAAGATGTGAAAGAAAGACAAAAAATGATAACTAAAGAAATAAAAAGAATAAAAGAAACGATAATTAAACCGTCAGAAGAAACAAACAACTATTTACTTAGTCGCGGGGCAAAACCCATAAACAATGGAATATATCTTGACCAAATTCTTAAGAGATCTGAAATTGATTATCAAACCATAGAAGCACTAGCTAAGAGCCCTGACGATATAAACAAAAAGGTTGCACAACAGGTAGAGATAGAAATAAAATATGAAGGTTATATAAAAAAGCAGCTTCGAGAAATAGAAAAGTTTAAAAACTTAGAAAGGATGAAAATCCCGAGAGATTTCGACTTTACAAAAGTTCATGGTCTTTCAAATGAGCTTAAGAAAAAGCTTTCTTCTATAAGGCCGAATTCACTGGGTCAGGCATCCCGTATAGAAGGTATCACCCCTGCAGCAATTTCCGTACTCATGGTTGCCATCAAAGCCTTTAATGGCAGAATTAGACTGAAGGTGGAAGGCTGAAGGCTGAAGCTTCCTGCCATCCTTCAGTCTTCAACCTTCAACCTATTCACCTGAGTAGTTACAATGAGGAAATATTTAAATGTCCGACACGGATTATTATAAAATACTTGGTGTAAACAAAAATGCTACCAACGTTGAAATTAAGAAGGCATATCGGAAGCTTGCCATGAAGTACCATCCCGACCATGCCAAGGGTGATAAAGACGCTGAAGCAAAATTTAAAAAAATAAGTGAAGCTTACGCTGTCTTAAGCGATAAGGAAAAACGCAAACACTATGACACATTCGGATCAACTGGTTTCCGTCAGAGGTATTCGCAGGAAGATATCTTCAGAGGATTTGACTTTACTGATATTTTGAAAGAATTCGGATTTGGAGGGACAAACTTTTTCACCGGCCGGGGCGGAGATGGCAGAAGATTTTCATTCGGCGGTGAAACCCCGTTTGGTACTCATTCAAGACAGAGTCAGGCAAGAATCAAGGGGTCAGATTTTGTATATGAATTGCCTTTGACTCTCCAGGAAGTAGCAACCGGAACAAGCAAAACTGTACAATTTAAACGTGCGGAACATACTGAAAAAATAACAGTTAAAATACCAAAAGGTATGGTGACCGGCAAAAAACTGCGCCTTGCTGGAAAGGGTGAGCCAGGTTTATATGGTGGGCCTTCAGGAGATCTTTATATTCTTTCCAAGGTTTATGATGATCCGGTATTTACAGTAAAAGAATATGATCTTTATACAAACAGAGAAATAAAGATGAGCGAGGCTATACTTGGGACAAGCATGTCTGTTCCCACTATTTATCACAAGGAATTATCCCTTAAAATACCCCCAGGCACAAAACACAAAACCATGATGCGTCTTTCAGGCCACGGGCTCCCTTATATGAAGGGCAAAGGAAAAGGCGATCTTTATGTGCTTGTCAGGGTCAATATGCCAAAAAAACTTACTATAAAGCAAAAAAAGTTGATTGAAGAATTGGCTGATACTGGACTGTAAAAAAGCAAATTTATTGACAACACAGCGCTTTCAATGTACTCAAATAATTCTTGGTTTGCTTCATAAAGCTAAAATGCTACAAAAAACGTAGCTACTCAGGTTCACGGTTCAATGGTTCAAGGTTCAAGGTTAGAGAGCGATGAAAATTGAACGTTTTGAAAATATTGAGGCTTGGCAACTGGCACACGAATTGGCTCGAAAAATATGAAAAGCGCAAAGTAGCTAGCCAACCGTGAACCGTGAACCTGACAGCCCGAGTAGTTATAATTTATAAAGAATATTATGGCTGAGTTAATTCCTGTACTAAATGAAGATAAAATTGAAAAGTTAGTTGCTGATGTTGCGAAAAAAATATCAGATGACTATAAAGATAGCGAACTTGTTCTTATTGGGGTTTTAAAAGGTGCGTTTGTATTTATGTCCGATCTAATGCGTCGGATCACTATTCCAGTTAAAATCGACTTTGTCGGTATTTCCAGCTATGGTTCAAATACTGTTTCATCCGGAAAAATACGCTTAACAAGGGAGATTGAAATAGATATTAAGAACAAAGATGTTCTAATTGTTGAGGATATAGTCGATACTGGATTAACTTTAAAATATCTTATAGATTATCTTAAATCTTTTGATCCAAAAAGCGTTAAGATTTGCGCTCTGCTTGATAAACATGAGCGCCGTAAGACGGAAATAAATATTGATTATCCTTGCCATAGAATAGAAAAAGGCTTCATTGTAGGTTATGGGATTGATTATGCCGAAGATTACAGAAATCTACCTGCAATCTACCACCTGAAACAATAAAAAGTGAGAATATGATATGATTATTACATGCAATGAATGTAATACCCCTTTCAATCTTAATGAAAGTTTTCTGAAACAAACAGGTTCAAAAGTTAGATGTTCAAACTGTAAAAATGTTTTTTTAGCCTATCCTTCTTCACTTTCTGAGGAACCAGATAAGTCGAGTGAAGTAATGCCTGAAACTGAAGTTGAAGCTGCAATCCCTGATGAAGAAACTGAATTAGAGCTTGAAATAGATGATAAAGCTATCTCTGAAATTAGTGTTGAAGAAGAATTAGAAGGTATTGAGCTTACAGCAGATGAGACTTTTGAAGAAGATACAAAAGTCGAAAAGGAGCCCGAAGAACTCAGTTTTGAACCGGGTCTTGATTTGGAGCCAGAAGGTATTGAGCTTGAAGCAGATGAGGCAGTTGAAGAAACAGAAATTGAAGAAAGTAAAGCAGAAGAAATAGATGAAGATATAATCCCTGAAGAAGAAACTGCAAAAGCATTCAATCTGGGGACCCTATCTGATGAACAAAAGGCTGAAAAATCAACAGCGATCGCTGATAAGATAGAAGAAGACACAATAGCTGACGAAAGTCAATCAAAGGTTGCAGCGGCAAAAACAAGGATCAGCATGCCCACTCTTTTATTGTTGCTTGCAGCACTCTTAATTAGTGGTGCCTACGGTACATATGTGCTGCT
>JAHIKR010000213.1 GCA_018897415.1 Pseudomonadota bacterium | reverse complement strand
AGATAGACAAAAGTCTTGATGAAATAATAGATAGAATAAGGGAAACCTATATCACTAAAATAGAAGGTTTTGATAATTATGATATTAAAACATGGGAAGGCATACCTTACATGGAAATTGTAAAATTTGCCAGGAGAAAAGAAGCAGATCTAATTGTTATGGCTCATCATTCAAAAGAAAAGGATCCAGACAAAGCAATTATCGGAAGCACAATGGAACAGGTTGTAATACGTGCCAATTGTCCGGTTGTCAGCGTAAATCGCCCAGCGAAATAAATACGTTGATAGTTATTGAGCTTAAAAGAACAAGATAATTACTAGATGATAAGTACTTAATATAATTTTAAAGAATTATTTTAAGTCCGGATAATCACCTTATCCTATATTATATGAAGGCCAGGCCTCACTATAACTTGAGGCCCGGCCTTTTGACTTATTTGCCGCAACTGCCATCTTTCTTATCATTACCACAATTATTTCTTTGTTTATTTCTCTGTTTTTCTCCATTACAGCATCCGTTTTTTTCCCCGCTACCATCTCTTTTTCCACAGCATCCATTCTTATTGCCGTTCATATTTTTTCTTGCCATGATATTTCCTCCTTATTTTACTTAAAGTGATTTTTAAATTTGTTATGAGCCTATGCTCATAATTTAAGTTTATTCTAATTTTTGTCAAGATATTTTTTTATTATTGTATCAACGAGGTAGATATAATATTATTATTTATAATAGATACAGGGAAGGGGTATTTTTGATAACATATTATAATAATACAAGATTTTATTTAATAATTTTTATAATATTTGTTATAATTGTATTTCCAACTGGGAGATGTGAATCAATGTCAACAAATAACTCCTCAGAAATTATAAAATTACCAGCCCCTTATTATGACGGCAATACATCGGTTGAAATGGCATTATTAAAAAGAAGGTCTATCAGAAGCTACTCAAATGAACCATTATCTCTTGCCGAAATATCACAGCTTTTATGGGCAGCTCAGGGAATTACAGATTCAAGAGGATACAGAACAGCTCCTTCTGCAGGAGCGCTTTACCCACTGGAAATTTATATTGTTGCAGGAAGAGTGAAAGATCTTTCCCCGGGTATTTATAAATACAGGCCACATGAGAATGCCCTTGCGAAGACAGTTGATGGTGACAAAAGGGCTGAAGTATGCAGAGCTTCTTTAAATCAGAGCTCGATAAGTGCTGCTGCTGCAGTAATTGTTTTTTGTGCTATTTATGAGCGGACAACGGTCAAATATGGGGAAAGAGGAATAAGATATGTATTCATTGAAGCTGGACATGCTGTACAGAATGTTTATTTACAGTCTGTTTCTTTAAATCTTGGGACGCTGGTTATTGGAGCGTTTAATGATAATGAACTGAAAAATGTTATGAATTTTGATCTATATGAGTATCCGCTTTGTATTATGCCGGTTGGAAAGCTTTCATCTGAATGACGGGAGGTTTATTTGCTTTTTGAACCAGAGGGCAGACTCATTTAAGAACTGTGTTTGATGTTCTTTGTCACTCATGCGATGATCACCTTGAGATTGTATGATTAATTTTTTTGGATTACCAGCTTTTGAGTATATTTCCTCTGCATTTGATATGGGTACTATTTTATCGGAATCTCCGTGAAATATTAAAATATTATGGATGTCTGGCAGCTTGTCTGAAATGTCAAAATTAAGATTTGTTTTATAAAATGATAAGGGTAGATTATTTAAATAGTTTGATTTATCAAGCGCTTCTATTAATGGTTCACTTCGTACAGGAGCAGCAAAGGTAACAAGAGCTGCGACCTTTAGTGTTTTTGCAATAGATATACAAACAGCTCCTCCCAGGCTGCTTCCAAAAAGTCCAATCCTGTTTCCCGTATCATTCCTTGATAAAATGGTTTTTACGGCACTGATAAGATCACTTTGCCTGGCAGCAAAAGAAGTAACGTCTCTAAATACACCTTCGCTTTCCCCGCATCCGCGATGATCGAATCTAAAAAAGGCAATATTTAGCTCATTGCATTTTTTTGCCAGTTCTATTTGTTTGGGAGAGTTACTGTCGCTGAAAAGTCCGTGTACTCCAATTACAATTGGAGGACGCTTTGACTTCGGCAGGTGTAGAGTTCCTTTAATAAGAAAACCATTGGACTTGGACGAGATTTTTTTGCAGATTGAATTTGTTTTCAATTTAATATAAAATTTTTTATTTTCGTAACTATTGCGTTAAAGGATCATAAATGTCTGTTAAAAAAGGGCAAGAACTGAAACTTGAAATTTCTGGGCTGGCATTTGGCGGAAAAGGACTCGCACGTAAAGACGGGTTAGCTGTTTTTGTTGACCAGACCGTACCTTTAGATGTCGTAATTGCCAGCATAATAAAAAAGAAGAAAAACTTTGCTGTTGCCAGTATTGTCGAAATACTTGAAAAATCTCCATTCAGAATAGATCCTCCCTGTATATACAGTGGCCATTGTGGAGGATGCAAGTGGCAATTTTTGAAATATGAAAAACAACTTGTTTACAAACAACAACATGTTATTGATTCACTTGAGCATATTGGAATTATAAAGGGGGTAACTGTCCATCCTACAATCCCGTCAAAGCTGATTTATGGATACAGAAACAAAATGGAGTTTTCCTGTTCAGACAGAAGATGGCTTATGCCCGATGAGATTGGCATGGAAAATATAGATTTAAATTTTGCTCTTGGGCTTCATGTCCCGGGGACTTTTCACAAGGTGCTTGATATTAAAAGATGCCTGCTTCAGTCAGCTCTTGGAAATGATATTCTTGATGACGTAAGGGGTTATATTAAGGAGTCAAATGTTCCAGTATATGGGCTTCGGAGCCACATTGGCTTCTGGCGTTTTGTTATGCTAAGATATTCTACGACTTATGATCAGTGGATGCTTAATATAGTAACTTCAGAGAAATCCAATAAGGAGTTGCAGCCACTTTCTGACTTATTAACGAAAAAATATCCTCAGATTGTGTCTGTAATAAACAACATAAATACACGCAAAGCAGGTATCGCTGTTGGAGAGTATGAGGTGCTCCTTACCGGCAGTCCATTTATAAAGGAAAAAATCGGTCAATATGAGTTCGAAATATCCGCAAATTCCTTTTTTCAGACCAATACCTTAGGTGCAGAGATTTTGTACGAAAAAGTCAGAGAATATGCTGAACTGTCGGGGAAAGAGTATGTTGTTGACCTTTACAGCGGGGCAGGCACAATAGCTATTTTCCTTGCAAATTCGGCTAAGGAGTTGATAGGAATAGAAATTTCTAAAAGTGCAGTTCAAGACGCAGAAGCAAATTGTAAAAATAATGGAATTTCAAATTGTCGTTTTATCCTTGGTGATATTAAAAATTGCCTTGAACATGTAAAAAAGCCGGATGTTATGATAATTGATCCTCCAAGGGCAGGGATGCATGAGAAGGTGGTTAAGCAGGTTCTTGATATGTCTCCAGATAAAATAGTCTATGTTTCTTGCAATCCGGCAACCATGGCAAGAGATCTCGGTATGATGAAAGACAATTATAAGGTCTTGGAAGTGCAGCCGGTTGATATGTTTCCGCATACATATCACATAGAGTCGGTTGCCAGGCTTGCGAGAAATTAGAGGGTATTAGAAGGTGGTATTAGTTCAAACAGGTCTTGAAAGATTTATTGAGACTCCTCCCAAATGGATACATGGCTGCCGTCTGGGACTACTATGCAATCCTGCTTCAGTTGACAGAAATTTTCGCCACGCACGAAAATTAATCAATTTAAGCCTCCCTGGCCAACTTACAGCATTGTATTCTCCCCAGCATGGTTTTTTTGCTGAAAAACAGGATAACATGATTGAATCGGACGATATAATTGATCCAGTTTTAAAGATTCCTGTTTTCAGTCTTTATGGCCAGACTCGAATGCCCTTAAAAGAAATGTTTGATCCTATTGATGCGCTTATTATTGATCTCCAGGATGTCGGGACCCGTGTTTATACTTTTATTTATACTATGTCCTATTGTCTTGAGGCTGCAAAAAGATTCGGGAAGAAAGTAGTTATTCTTGATCGTCCTAATCCAGTCAGCGGCTCTGTAGTAGAAGGCAACTGCCTTTCGTCAGAATGCAAATCATTTGTCGGACGTTTTCCCATCCCTATGCGTCATGGCATGACAATGGGTGAGCTCTCTCTTTTATTCAATAATTATTATGGACTAGGCTGTGATCTTGAGGTTATCACAATGACAGGCTGGGATAGAAGGATGTATTTCCATGACACTGGCCTTCCCTGGATTCCTCCATCGCCGAATCTTCCAACCACTATATCTGCAATGGTTTATCCGGGCCAGGTACTTTGGGAAGGTACAAATGTTTCTGAAGGGCGGGGGACAACCCAGCCATTTGAGGTTTTTGGTGCGCCATTTGTTGATATTGAAAAAATTCTTTCTGACATGGGGGGCAACAAATTGGAGGGAGCTATACTCAGATATAATGTGTTTGAGCCAACGTCAAACAAGTGGAAGGGAACTGTATGCAGGGGATTTCAAATTCACATAACTGATCCGAATAAATTTAATCCTTATATCACTTCCCTTAAGTTGCTCAAATCGGTCTATTTACATCACAAAGGTGAGTTTAAATGGAAGAAACCTCCATATGAGTATGAATTTAAAAGACTTCCAATAGACCTTATACTTGGAGACAAGGAAATAAGGCGGCACATAGAAGAAAATGACGATATAGATGAAATAGCAAGATACTGGCAAGATGATCTAAATGAGTTTATTGAAATAAGCAAAATGTTCCATCTTTACCGTAGCTGATTTTTTTTAGCGGTTTATATAATATCAGGGAGCTTTGTTTTGGAAAAAGAAAAAACAGGCTGGAAACGGATGAAGTTCAGGGAAAACAAGGTTTGGCTGAATACCGACAATAACGGGCGGCCGATAGTTAAAAATGGCAAAGTATTAATCAAGTACCAGCTTGAGCAGGATTATGAGTACTGGGTCCACGAAAATGGAGTCCAGCCTATTGAGGATTCCGATGTCAATAAGAAAGCATCTGATAGAAAACCGGATAAATATGAATCAGATGAAAAATCGGGAACCCAATTTGAAGAAAAGGCAGATGAAATAGTAATTTATACTGATGGGGCATCTTCAGGTAATCCCGGCCCTTCAGGGGTAGGTATTCTGCTACGTTTTGGAGGCCATGAAAAGGAGATATCAAAACATATAGGTGCTGCAACCAACAATATTGCTGAGCTTGAGGCTATTCGAGCAGCTTTGTTGGAATTAAAAAGAACCGATCTACCGGTGAAAATTTTTACAGATAGTTCCTATGCTTATGGAGTCCTTACTCTTGGATGGAAAGCAAAGAAGAATACGGAATTAGTAAAATCAATTAAGAAGATTATTTCAAAATTCAGGAAGTTGAAGTTTCATAAGGTGAAAGGACATGCAGGTATTGATGGAAACGAAAGGGCAAATTATCTTGCTACATCAGCAGTAACAAAAACTAAGATATAAAGATGAGCCCTGCCTTATCTGAGCAGGGCTCTTAATTCATCGGTGTGAAATTATGTTTTATCTGATTTTAATTTTTCAACTTCATCCTTCAGTTCATCAACTTCTTTTTTATATTTTTCTACATTCTCACTTGTGGCTGTATCGGTTGTCTCATCTTTTTTCCAGGTATCTTTTAGTTCATCAAAGCCCAGATAAAGAGCCAAGCCACCTCCAAGTAGAAGCATTACAGGGATAGCACCGGCTAAAAGCTGCAAAAACGGTTTCCACCATATTGAAATACCTATAAGACCCAGAACAGCGCCGATTGCTCCGCCAATTAAAGTTTTCATAAAAGTTCCTCCTCCTTTAGCTATTTAAATCTATGGTAATTTTTTATATGAATTGTATTTGACTTGATAATTCCCTGTAGCTTGCTACAGGGTTTCCTTATGTCATTCCCGCGAAGGCGGGAATCTATAACTAATTGAGAATGCTTGTCCTCGACCTGGTCGGGGACTGGATTCCCGTTTTTACGGGAATGACAATTTAGACTATTTCTGGCAAAATTCAAAGGTCTCTAATTATAAAGGGTATCATGTAGATACATATGACAATATTAAGTGAATCAGTCTTTTTTATTGAAATAACACAACAAATTCTGTAACGCAAGCGAAAATTTTTGTGAACGATGCATTTACCTTTGATTTATGGTTTTTTAATATTGCGTTCAAATTTTATATTTGATAATTTTTAAAACTTGAATATCTGAAAATGTAATGAAATTTAAAATATAGTTCAAATTGCTTCATAAATAACCAACCAATAAGATTATGACAAGATTAATAAAACAGAAATTAAGGGGTTGGATCGATAACTTCCTTAAGGGCACATATAATCACTTTCTTTGCTATCTCCCTGTTAATATAGGCTTCTTTTCATTTTGGGCTCTGAAGATCTTTTTTTCCGGCGTAAAACTTGATGAAAACCAGGCCTCAATTATTAAAAAAATTCCAGAAAAAAGCATAATTATTTATGCTGCAAAGAATAAAAGTTATTTTAAGTACCTGTTTTATCATACTCGCTATAGACAGAAAGGGTTACCAGTTCCCGAAATAGGACTAGACTACAGAGTAGTTATTTGGCAACCTGTATCACGGATATTTAGGATTGTTTTATCACATCTTGATTATATTTTTCATAATAAAGCCTGGCCTAACCCTTATAAAAGCGGATATATCAAACAGGAGCTGATTAATGGGCGTTCAGGATTATTATCTCTGGTTGAAAAAAGAGGTTTCTATCGCAGATTCGTAAAAGAAAAGGCAGATCCGATCCGCTATCTTATCGAAATTCAGAAATCAATAGAGAGTCCAATTTTTATTGTTCCTCAATTAATGTTTTTCAGCAAAAAGCCCCACCGATCAACTCCGAATTTAATCGACATTATATTTGGTACCGAAGAAAATCCGGGGAAAATAAGGCGCATTGTAACTTTGTTCAAGACCCCGGGCAATGTTTTTGTGGAGGTATCAGAGCCAGTTAATCTTAAAGAGTTTTTAGCGCTTAACGAAAACCGTTATCAGAGCATAGAACAGCAGTCACTTCTTTTAAGGCGTTATCTTTTAGCTCAGATTAATCAACATCGAAGAAGCATTGTTGGGCCAATTCTGAAATCAAGAGAAGAACTGAAAGAAAATATATTGACAAATAATAAGCTCCAAAAATTCATGTATGATCATTCAAAAAAGCGCGATATCCCAATTCAAAGGGTGCGTAAAGAAGCTGAGAAATATCTTGATGAGATAGCTGCTAACTACAATATAGCTATAATAAGAATGGCTGCATTTGTTATTAGATGGATTATAAGTACCATGTTTGAAGGTGTAACGGTTAATAATGATGTGCTTAACGAAGTAAAAATCATGTCTAAAAGGGGGCCATTAATTCTAGTCCCTTGCCATAAAAGCCATATAGATTATCTGATTTTATCGTATATATTATATAATAATAATATGCCATGCCCCCATATTGCTGCTGGCAAAAACCTTTCTTTCTGGCCTCTTGGGCCATTATTCAGACGTGGTGGCGCTTTTTTCATAAGAAGAACTTTCAGGGGAGCTGTGCTTTATTCAAAAGTTTTTGCTGAATATATAAACAAGCTTCTTGAGGAAGGTTTCAATATTGAAATGTTTATAGAAGGAGGCAGAAGTAGAACAGGCAAGTTAATCATGCCCAAGCTTG
Source organism: Pseudomonadota bacterium (assembly GCA_018897415.1). Classification (GTDB taxonomy): domain Bacteria; phylum Desulfobacterota; class Desulfobacteria; order Desulfobacterales; family ETH-SRB1; genus B13-G4. Next base: position 1,909 of record JAHIKR010000213.1, on the reverse strand, counting down.
GATTACTCTCCATTCTTCTAAGTGCTTATAAAAACGGATCCTGTGATGATATGATATTTGTACCAATATTTATTGGATATGACAGAGTCCTGGAGGAAAGCGCTTATTTAAATGAAATTGAGGGAGGTCAAAAGGAGCCTGAGAACCTCCTTCAAGTAATAAAGGCAGGAAGACTGTTAAAGAAAAGGTATGGAAGAATTTACATTAAGTTCCATGAACCTATCTCGTTAAATGAGCTGTTGTCAGAGAGTGGTTCTAAAATTCAGGATATGTCGTCAAAAGAGCAGAATGCTTTTATCCGTAATTTGGGACATAGAATCATAAATGCAATAGATAGTGTCTCACTTGTAACCCCATATTCTCTTGTTGCAAGCGCTATTCTTAACTGTCCTAAAAAAAGTTTTACTTATGATTATCTGATGTCTGAAATGGAAATATATATGACCTATCTGTTTTCAAAAAATGCCGAGATGGCTGATACTCTTGTGCTTGATCAGGCCAGAGCTTTCGAGAAAGTTCTGGATCACTACACCCATAGAAAATTTATAGAAAAAATTCCAAAGAAAGATGAGAAAAGTCAATCATTTGATGTTATATTTAAAGTTAATGAGAGCAAAAGACCTGTTTTAGAATATTACAAGAATAATTGTATTTCCTTTTTTATCCCGGCAGCTTTTACGGCTTTGGCAATCCTGGAAAATGACGCTTTTCAATTTTCAACATCTGATATTATAAATAGTTATACCTTTCTTCAGGAATTTTTTAAGAATGAATTTTCTTATGACGTTGATAAGACACCGGATTATTTTGTTCGTAAAAACATCAAAATATTTATTGATGATGCCATACTAATGCCTCATTCAACTCTGCCAGATACATACAACCTTACATCCGCCGGTTATAGAAAGCTTAAACTTTTTTCCAGTTTTCTTAAAACCTATTTTGAATCATATTTTATTGTATTGAACTTTTTCATGCGGTATCCGAAAGAATTTATTAATACAAACGATCGCCTGAAAAAAGTCCAGTCAATGGGAAATCGCATGTATAAAAGAAAGGGAATTGAAAGGAAAGAAGCTCTTTCCAAAATCAATTTCCAAAATGCAGTAGATTATTTTACTTCTCATGGAGTAAGAAGTTCGGATGATCGTAATAGAATTGAATTCTATGTTGATACCATAAAAAGATATATGAGTTATCTGCCGTAATAGCAGTGGTCAGAGGTCAGTGGTCAGTGGTCAGAGGTCAGGAGGGACTGAAAAAAGATGAACATTGAACATCGAACGTCCAACGTCCAACGTCGAATAATGAAATCGCTCCTGCCCGCCATCGCGAGCCGTACTCAATGCTCTTCGTCCTTTTGTTCTCTCGCTCAGGCGAGGCGGGCGGGTCGCTCTGTTTCTTTTTATAAATTGGCAGAATACCTTATTTAAAATTCAATGTTCGATGTTCGATGTTCGACGTTCATCTTTTAATACGTTGGACGTTCATCTTTCAAAACAACTTAGCGCTTATTGGACAGTGGCCAGGGAGCAGTAGGTAGCGGAGTGGTCAGGAAGGTATTACGATGAAAGCAATGATACTTGCCGCAGGCCTTGGTACTCGGCTTCGCCCATTTACTGCAAATATACCAAAGCCTTTATTCCCTGTTGCAGGACGTCCTCTTCTTGATATCATTATTCGCAGTCTGCAGAATGCAGGCTGTAAAGCGATAATAATTAATACCCATCATTTGTATAAAAAGATAGATTCTTTCTTAGCCAGCCATAAATATTCCATTCCGGTTTTTACCCGTTATGAACCTTTTATTCTCGGTACAGGAGGAGCTATAAAAAATGCGGCGGATTTTTGGGATGATCAACCATTTATGGTTATAAACAGCGATATTCTTACAGATATAGACCTGCGT